>JBMFPP010000106.1:0-7771 GCA_049969055.1 Armatimonadota bacterium
ATAGCGCTTTCGCGCGAGGGGCCTATAGTGCAGACTGGGCGCGGTGCTCTGCTGTTGCTTGAGGTTCAGCCGGCCGGGGGGAGGCGGCAGTCCGGAGCGGAGTTTGCCAGAGGATGGCGGGCAACAGTTGGGCAAAAGGTGTGAAAAAGTTTGACCGCAGTTAATGCGAAATTGTTCCAGCGATGAGCTTGATACTGTTTCAAGAACGTGGTATACTAAAGGCGAGGAAAGGTTCTTCAATACCGCCTGCCATTGTGTTGTTCCCGGAACGCTGAAGAGCGAGGCAATTATTGATAATTCATTCAGATTAAAGAGCCTGCGTTCCGGGAGGTGTAAAAGAATGGCGGTGGTAGTTGCTGGCGGCCCGCTGGAGGAGCGTTTCAACCGCGGCCTGCGCTACAAAATAAATGGTCAGTACGAAGAGGCCGTGAATGAGTTCCTGGCCGTGTTGGCGTCCGACCCTCTCCATGCGCAGGCGCATATGCATCTGGGCTTGGTCTATGGATTCATCGGCTGTTTCGATGAGTCCATAGAAGAGTTGCGGAAGGCGGTGGAACTTGCTCCACACTGCATAGAGGCCCGTGTGAATTTAGCAAAAACTTACTGCATGCTTGGGATGGACGAGGAGGCCATCCAAGAATTCAAGAAAGTTCTGGAGGAAGATCCAACCAACGAGGAGGCAAGCAAACAGCTGCGCTTCCTGAGCTCAGCGGAGTGATTCAAAGCGAAGGGTTTGTTTCACGGCGTTGAGTTTGAGGGAAGAGAAGAGGTGCGTGGGTCGAGCGTGTGATGCCCGGCCCTATTTTTTTGCCGTTTGGGTGGAAAGTTGAAAGTGCTGCAACACCCCCTGGTTATGCTTTTCATAGCGCTTGGGCTTGGTTCGGTTGGGCAGTTGTCGCTCAAGATCGGTATGGAAAAAGCTCCGGAGGCGAAGACCGCTCTGGATGTGGTGAAGGCGATGATCACCCAGCCGTATGTAACGGTTGGGATGCTGTGCTATGTTTTCAGCAGTCTGATGTACCTCCGCGTGATCCAAAAGTGGGATCTGAGCTTGGTTTACCCCATGGTTGCTTTCAGTTACGTTTTGGTAACCATCCTATCTTGGGCGCTTCTGCACGAGAAAATCCCCCTGGTTCGCGTGGCGGGTTTGGTGCTGATATGCCTTGGGGTGTGCTTGATGGCCGCAAGCGCTAACAGCGGTTCGGGTCAAACTGCCAGCCATGTTGAGAGCGGTCAGGCGCAGTCTAGGTGAGCTCGCTGTTGCCTTAGGACTGCTGGCCCTGTGCCTTGTGTGGCTTGGACGTCCGCTTTTCGGTGGGCAGGTACTTCTGCCTGTTGAACTGCTTCAGCAGATGCGCCCTTGGTTGGAGAGGCCGCCGCAGTGGTGGGACCCAATCCTTTGGGATGCGGTGGGTTACTTTGCACCTTCGCGCAAACTCCTGCACGAGTCTGTAGCCGCCGGCCATCTCCCTCTTTGGAACCCGTACGAGCTTTGCGGAACCCCGTTTTTAGCCAACATACAGTCGGCGGTACTATATCCCCTTGGTTTTGCTTTCTGGCTGTGGCCCCCGGATGTTGCGTTTGGAGTCAACGCTCTTCTGCACCTTTTTCTGGCGGGGATCTTCACTTACTTGTGGCTGAGAGCAGAGCAGGTTTCCCGCTGGGGTGCAGTTTTGGGGGCGGTGGTTTTCGCTTTCGGAGGGTGGAGCACGGCTTGGCTGGAACTGCCCGTGTTCATGCAAACTGCCGTGTGGCTTCCATTGGCGCTCTGCCTTGCGGCGCGGCAGGCAAGACAGCCGACAGCCCTCAACACGGCTTTGATGGGAGCTGTTTTGGGCTGTATGCTGTTGGGCGGGCACCTGCAGATAGCCTTCTACTGCATTTTGGGCACAGCTTTGTATACTGCAGTGCGTTCTCTGTTCGAGACTGAAGTCTCTCCTACTGCCGGGCGAGTTGGAGCTAAAATCGGAGCGAGCGTTGGGAGCTTTGCAATTGCGTTGGTTTTGGCCGCGCTTTTGGCATCCGCACAGCTTCTTCCATCTGCCGAGCTGGCCAGATACGCCCACCGCCAGGAGGTGCCGACACCCGAAGCCTACTCGGCCTTTGTGAGAACGGCTCTGCCGCCGCAGAATCTGGTGTGTTTGTTTATGCCCGGGCTGTACGGCCGCCGCACGCAAGGTGATTACTGGGGCTACGGCAACTACGCTGAGTACGCCCTGTACGTGGGGATACTGCCGCTGGTGCTGGCTGGAGCGGCCGTTCTTCGCTTAAGGAGGGGCGGGGCAACTGCGGCAATGCTTACGCTGGAAGTGATGAGCCTTCTGCTTGCTCTTGGGACACTGCTAAATTGGCCGCTGTATTTCTTTGTGCCGGGTTTTGCCAAATTCGGAATGCCCAGCCGCGCTTTGGTACTGCATGCTGTTGCATCCGCGGGATTGGCCGCAGTCGGCTGGGATGAATTGGTCAGGCGGGGGCGTCCGCTGTTCGGTTTGTCGGGAGCCGCCGCTGTTGTTGCGCTCGGATACGCATGCTGGTGGGTTGCAAAGCTGTTTCTGCCGCCTCAGTTGGTGAGTAGGAGAGACTTCAGTCTCGAGTTGGTGAGTCAAAGCGGGGATGACTGGGCTCGATTTTTGCTGTTGGCGGCAGCCTCGGCGGCGGTGGCGGCCTGCGCCGGAAGCGCTCGGGCACGGAAGTTTGGGCTTTTGGCATCCGGAGCACTGATAGTTTTGGATTTGTGGAGCTGTGGCTGGGATCTGAACCCTGTTGGCCCGCGGTCGAACTTTTTCCCCAAAACGGCGCTGACTTCGCTTGCCAGTACTGCATCTCCAAACTGGAGGGTAATGCCTTTGAATTCGGAGTGGCCGCTCCACCGAACGCCGAGGGGAGTGCTTCCACCGAACACGGCTTCGGTTTACGGGCTGTACGACGTTGGCGGGTACGAATCGCTGTACCTGCGCGCTTACAAAGAAATGCTCAACCGGCGGCACGGGCGCGACACCAGCCCCATCACCAACGGCAACATGGTAACGCCGACACTGCTTGGTTCCGAAATGCTGAACATGCTTGCGGTGCGATTTGTGTTTGCACCCAACTATTTGGAACGACCTGGCAGGCTGAAGCTGGTTGGATTTGCAAGCGGATGTGCGGTTTACGAAAACACCGGTGCGTATCCACGGGCGCAGGTTTTTTTCAGCAGTTCCAGGCAGGCAGGCATCCCCGGAGCCAGGTGGGAGCAGGCTTTTGTAATGCCTCAGAAGGGGAATCCAAACCGCGTGCGCGTGAGACTGAGCGGGCGTTCCGGAGTGCTGGTGCTTAGAGATGTATGGTATCCGGGGTGGAGCGCCACCGCTCGGCCTTCCGGACGGATCGTTCGGGTGGAGCGTGCGGAAGGCCTGTTCACAGCAGTGCCTGTGCAAGATGGGGACTCCGAGGTGGAATTTACGTACCGACCGTTCAGCTTCAAAGCAGGGCTGTTTTTGGGATTTTTGGCGGTTTTGGTGATCAGCTTTGTGTGCGGGTATTCGGCGGGAGCCAAGCAGGAAATTTTGGCAAACCAGCAATGATTGATCGAACGTCAAAACTTCTTGGAAGGAAAAGCGGTTTTGGGCCGAATTTGCAGATTAGTAATCCCACTCTTCGTTTTCGATGCGCTCCAATGCGTCTTCTGCGGTTTGGGATATTGGACCTCCGAACTCCGCCAGGATATACAAAGCATCCGCGTGTCTGGTTTCCACAGCTTTCGGGAACAGCTTGGTGAGCTTTTGAATAACGGCGTCTTTGGTGCGCTGACTGCGGGTTTGATTAAAGAGGAGCACCAAACCGTCGAAATCTTCTAATTCGGCCATTATATCGATGGCGAGGGCAAGGCGCTGAATAGCGCGGAACTGGGCGTAGCCGTGTATCGAAAAATCGTACCTAACAAGGCGCTTCAGGGCATCCAAAGCCCCCGGAACGCGCTGAAGGGCCAGCTCCGCAATGCGGTCGACTGCTAGGTTGCGTATTTCATCGTAGTCTTCGTCGAAGTAATCGCCGCCGGCGCGCTCCTGAGACTCCTCGGAATGCTGTTCGCCTTTCTTCTTCGGAGGGGTTGGGGGTTTTGCGAAGAAAGCCACCTGCTCGAGAGCGGTAACTGCTTGGAGCTGGGTAAGAGCGTCAACAGCCTGTTTTCTTGTGGTGTGGTGCACACAGCGCTCGGCCACGCGGGCCAATTTTTCGGCGTCGCCCGCTTCCGCAAGCTTCATAACGGCTTCGGTGCGTTCATCGGCGTTGGTGCTGAGAATTGCCTGAGCCATGTGTACGTAGGTTCCGTCGGAAGCCAAAAGGCGCTGATAGCGCTCATTGAAGCGTTTGAGAGCAGCGCCTTTCGGGATTCTCCGCGACCGCACTGCGTCCGGCGGTAGTTTCCACTCCGGGTCGGGGATGTGCGGCTCCGGCATTTTGGACGGATCCGGCATCGAGTCTGCGATTTTGCGGATCAGTCCGCCGCTGGAGTGCGTTGGAGGGCCCGGCTCGCCTTTCAAAGCTTCGTCGCTCTTCTTCGACCGAAGCCTAAGGCCATCTCCGCCCAAGCCCAGGCGGTCCATCTTCGCTATAAGCTCGTCCAGAGAGTCTGCTTCGAGCAAAGGTTCGTCCTCGGGAGGTTCCATTTTCCACCCCTTCAAAGGGCTTGATGTCTCGCTTGCTCAGAACCGAAGGAGGTTGTATCTGTGGATTTGCCGATACGGCCGCTAAGAATTGTTGTTGAACACCGGGCTTTCGAATTCATCCGCAAGGCACTCCATGTAGATGAGGTCCCAAAGCGTTCCTTGGTTCTGCACGCATCTTCGGCGCCGCCCAAACTCTCGGAAACCGGCTTTGCGGCCCAGCCGAAGCCCTGCCAGGTTGAACTCCGGAACAGTCATCATCACGCTGTTAAGGCCGAGAATGTTGAACGCGTAGTCAAGCGCTAGGCGAGCGGCTTCGGTGCCGTAGCCCTTACAGCGGCATTCGCGTTCGCCGATAAGGACTCCCAACTCGCATCGGCGGTTGCGCTGGTCAACAGCGAAGAGCCACGCGGCACCTATGGGGCGGCGTGTGCTGAGTTCGTATACAGTGAAAAAGTGTACATCGCGGCTTTCCGCCATCCGCCTGAGCTCCGAGGCGCACTGCTCCAGCGTTGTTGGCGGAGAGATCAAACCAGTGTGCATGGCCTCGGCGGAGTTCCACCACTGGAAGTAGGTTGGTATAAGCTTCAGATCCAGGGCGCTGAGCGCCACAAGCTGACCTTGAAGTACGGGCGCAAAAGCCTCTTTTTGCTCGGAGGTTATCTTTGCATATGTTTCGGAATCTTTCGTTAGATAGTCGGCAACCAGGAACAGCTGAGTATCAAGAGCGCCTTGTTCTTCGGCGGCGGCTAAGAGCTCCAAAGCAACCGGCGGCATGGGTGAATGCTCTTCAAACGCCCTGGACAGCGGCATTCCGTTTTCCACGGCACTGCGTATGGACATCAGCGCGGAAGCAAGTTCCGGATTGTGGGTATCCCGGGCCGCAACAGAAACGGCGCGGAGTATAGACACTCTCCCCTGGAGGAGGGTGCCTATCTGCCTCAGGGCGCGCGCCAATTCTATACCGGAAACCCCGACAGAGCTTCTCTCGGTTTCACCCATTGGAGCTTAACCCCCGCATCTTTTCTCACGGCGGTCAGCATCGCCGCAGGCGGTGCCGCTGGTTTGGTGCCTTGCATTCGCCGTGCGGGTTGGCATCCAATACCCGTAGGCATCGTCGAACTCAAGCTGGGGGGCTTGAGGCGCGCTCTCGGTCGGTGTTTCTGTTGAATTTGTTGATGTCGGCAAAACCTTGTCGCTCATGAAGACTCCGCTGTTTGCATCGGCCGTTTGAAAGTTGCGGTGGCAAGGTCGCCGGTGGCATCGTACCCCATGCCTACCAGCTCCCATCCCTCTTTGCCAAGAGCGTTGAACACCGCCGATGTTTCTTCGCGTCTGCCCAGAACCTCTCTGGTGGCTGCATCCTCCCAAGAAACTCGGTGCACCCTTATAAGTTTGTACTCCCAAAGCTGCATGACCATTCCCCCTCAGAGGGTTTTTGGGCGGTTGCAACACACTGCAACCACAACTTTTGATTAAAACCGGGTTGAATCCTCCACCGTGCGGAAGAAAATCGCGTGAATATAGGCACGTCTGCCGGTCGAACTTTTGATCATCGTGTTCATTATAGACCTGCGGCGCCTGCGGTGCAAGCAAAGAGGGCGCCGGTTCCCACATGCTTTTCATTCTCAATCCTCTCAAGCCGCCAGGGTGGCAGTGGAGAGGTTGCCGGTTTCGATGTACACCTGTTAAACTTGGTTTGGAAGCAAGCTAACAAAGGGAGGGTTTTTAATGGAGTACCGACAGCTGGGGAGATCCGGCCTGAAGGTCAGCGAGGTTTCTTTGGGCAGTTGGTTGACCTACGGGGCGGCTACTGCGGAGGAGGATGCCATAAAATGCATTCACAAGGCCTACGAACTTGGGATTAACCTGTTCGATACCGCAAACGTATATGCTCGCGGCGAAGCCGAAAGGGTGGTGGGAAAGGCGCTTTCTGTGTTTCCCCGCGAATCTTACGTGCTGGCCACAAAAGTGTTTTTCCCGATGGGTGAAGGGCCGAACGACCGCGGTCTCTCTGCCAAGCACATTTACGAGCAGTGCCATGCTAGCTTGAGGCTCGGCACCGACTACATCGATCTGTATCAATGCCACCGCTACGATCCATCAACACCGCTGGAAGAGACTCTGCGGGCGCTGGACCGCTTGGTTCAGCAGGGCAAGGTGCTTTACATCGGCGTAAGCGAGTGGAGCGCGGTGCAGATATGCGACGCGGTCCACATGGCCCGAGCACTGAATCTAAATCGGATTGTATCGAACCAGCCGTACTACAACATGCTGGGGCGCGGCATTGAAAAAGAGATTATTCCGCTGTGCGAACGCGAAGGCATAGGGCAGATAGTTTACTCTCCGCTGGCGCAGGGCATATTAACCGGCAAATACAAACCCGGTCAGCCGCCCCCTCCGGACAGCCACGCCGCGGATGAAAGATCCAATATGTTCATGAGGCTGGATGATGACGTGCTGGAACGCGTTCAGAGACTGCGCCCAATAGCCGAGCGCAACGGGCTTACCATGGCTCAGCTGGCTTTGGCTTGGTGTTTGCGCCAGCCGAACGTTTCCAGCGTTATAATCGGAGCCAGCCGGCCCAGCCAGGTTGAGGAGAACGCGGCAGCTTCTGGAGTGAAGCTTTCCGAGCAGGATTTGAAAGATATCGACGAAGTGCTCGGCTTCCAAACAGCTTAAACCCAGGCCTAAAGAATTGTGGAGCGTTCGGTTTGCCATTTTTTCGTGCTGGCGAGTGGAACCGAGCGCTCTTTTCTTTTGAAAGAAGGGTCGAGGAAAGAGAGCCGGAGGTAAGAGGTTTGGATGCGGCGAGTGATGAAATTGGGATGGGGGGCGAGCTAACGCAGTGGGTGCGCTTAAAACGCCGCCAAGAACGGGTTTCCCTTCCTGCTCAGAAGTAAAATAGGCCGAAATTTCTTATTGCCCGAGCCTCAAATTTGCTTGACGAAGGAATGCTTGCCGTGTTAAAGTGGCTTCTGCAAGGCCGTGCACTCCTTTTAAGGGAGGCTGGGATTTATGGCGCATCAACGCGGCCGGAAGGGTTTTACGCTTATCGAACTGCTGGTGGTGATTGCTATAATCGCAATCCTAGCCGCAATCTTGTTCCCAGTTTTTGCCGCCGCACG
>JBMFPP010000107.1:0-5563 GCA_049969055.1 Armatimonadota bacterium
CTCCAGGTAAGTCCGTAGTCCAAACCCAAACTGACTCCAAGGCGGATGATTTCGGATTTTTTAAGGTTCAGCAGGGGGGCCTCGATGCGAAATGTCATCCGGCCTTCAACACCCGCTTTTGTGCCGAGGTTGGCCACCCGCTCGAAAGCCCTCAGATATTCGCCGCGGCAATCCGGATACCCGCTGTAATCAATCTGGTTTGCTCCAATGTAGATCGATTCCGCGCCAACAGCCTCGGCGTAGCTCAGCGCAAAAGCCAAAAATATGGTGTTGCGAGCAGGCACATATGTAACCGGGATTTCGGACGCCCGCTCCTCCGGACTGCGCCCCTCCGGCAAGGGTATTTCGGCCGTAAGCGCACTTCCCCCCCAAAGCCGCAGGTCAAACGAAACCACAACATGCTGGACAACCCTCAGAAACTCCGCCACGGCCCGGGCCGCCTCGATCTCGCGCCTGTGGCGCTGTCCGTAGTCGAAGGTTAGCGCATACACTTCACAGCCCCTACTGCGCGCAACCGCCGCGGCTGTACTGCTGTCTATCCCGCCGGAAAGGAGACAAACGGCTTTGGCAGACACCTATACCCCCCTTGCGGCTCCACCGTGTACAAGTACGTGCATCTGCGGAAGCACCCTAAACTGGAAGCATCCGCGCTTCAAAACCTCGCATTGAAGCCACTTAAGCTTGGCAAGCAGGTCCAAAGCGGAGTCCTCACCAACGCGGTTGACCGGCTGAAGAACCAACTCCGCATCGCCGTAAGCTGTAAGCTCCTGCGAACGAGAAATCGCGAAGAGCAGGTCATTCTCATCAGCCACCGGAAACTTCACCTGGACCCTCCGGTGGTTTTGGATGGTTTTTGCAACAACATCTGCGCACGACTCCTCACCCGAGGAAGGCGTCTTGTAGTCCAACGAGACAAGCGAGCAGTGCTGAAAAACCTCCGGCGCGTAAATGCTTCCGTTGGACTGAACCATCACTTGCAGGCCGCGGCTGTGGAGCTTAGAAGCGATTTCCGCAACCTGTTCGCGCCACAACAGCGGCTCTCCTCCGGTGATAAAAACGCGCGGACACCCGAAAGAAAGCACTTTTTGACAAACCCCCTCCGGGGTCATCATTTCACCTTGGGGCGCCGCAGAAGCGTAGGGGGTGTCGCAGGGCCAACCAGCGCACCTCATGTTGCAGCCGGATGTCCTCACGAAAACGGCCGGGAGTCCGATCTCACTCCCCTCGCCGCAGATAGCCAGGTATATCTCACTTATCAAGAGGGGTTTAGAGGATGCGTCCATCTCGTTTTTTTCAATCCCCACCCGCTGTTGAAGTTGAGCACCACGCAATGAGGATGATACCAATATCCTCAGTCCACAGTCAATGAAGTTCCACCGCGGCACTAAACGCACACCCTTCTCTTGCTGGGCTTTCGAACGGCTTGACCTCGCGCCGTATGCGGGGTTATAATCCCCTCTGCCTCATGGTGCTGTTAATGAAACATCTCGCAACCATCGCGGAAAGGTGGAACTCATCTTCGCCATCTGTGGAAACCAGGTGAACCCATGAGCGAAGCAAAAGAGAACGTAAGGCTCGAGGCCATAGTCTCCGGACGGGTGCAAGGAGTTGGATACCGCTACTTTGCGCAAGATGTAGCGCGAAAGCTGGGCCTTTGCGGCTGGGTGCGCAACATGCCAACCGGCCAGGTTGAGGTTGTTGCCGAGGGCCCTCGAGAGGCACTGATGCGCTTCTTGATAGCTTTGGAGCGGGGTCCGCACTACGCCTCTGTCGAAAATGTTCAAACCACTTGGCTTCCCGCATCCGGCGATTTAAAGGATTTCCGCATTAAATACTGATGGAACGCGAATCGCCCGATGCCTCAAATGAAAGCTCTGTTTTCAAAAGGTGGCTGCCGGCACTAACTCATTCCCTTGCGGCTTTAGCGGGCGCAGGAGTGGTGCTTTTGGTAATGGCAAACACCATAGGGCTCCCCCCGCGCCGCAGTCCAACTGCTATGCCAGCAAAAAGCCCCTCGATACCCAAACCGCTGCCGCACGCCAATCCGCCCGGCCACCCTAGTGAACAAGTAAGCCTGCCGAAACCAAAACCTCCCGCCCAACCACAAGCTCCGCAGTCCATCCAAAGCGGCCAGGAACCCTTAAAACTGCCCCCGCTTCCCGTAATGCTTCAGCCAGCGTCGGAGAGCGCAAAACCCCAAAATCAAAAGCCTAAGCGCGGTTTGGAAACCGACACCAAACACGCACCGGGCCCGCGCTTTTCTTCTTTACCTTCTCCTCTGCTCCAAGCCCTGCTCGCCGCAGAAGCTGGATTGACAGACCGCGCCATTCAGCTTGCGTCGGAGGCGGTAGAGGCAGATCCCTCGAATCCGCTGGCTCAGCTTATCCTCTGGTATCTGTACGAACGCCGAATGCTGGAAGCAACAACGCCAGAAGACGCGGATAAGTGGCGAAATTTGGCATCCTCAGCTCTCGAAAGCGCGCTGTCGATGGTTGAACAAAAGGCTCATCCGCACGAGGCACCCATCGCAAAAGAGCAGAAAGAACCCTCGGAGCCCCGCGAACCTCCACCACCGAACTGATTATCGGCTGGGCAGATACACCACCGCTCGCCTTGACTCTGCACCGCGTGTGTGTTATTCTGCCTTCGACGTAGCTTCGAAGTCGCACTCAAAGGTTTGCTGAACTGCTTCTCAAAGCCGCTTGTTTGCCGAAACTTAACACAAGAAGCTTTGACAAACAAATCGTTTTGCCGAAACCAACAACAACTGATTGAACCGGCAAAACGATTTGCAAACAAGAACCAATTGAACGTCAAAACTTCTTGCAAGAAGTTTTGACAAACAAACAAGAACCTATTGAACGTCAAAACTTCTTGATTTGTGTTTGCAATTCAGACTAGGGGGCTACTGCATGAGAAAGGCGCGTTTGAAGCGATCTGCCAAATTCCTGGCAATCATTTTTCTGGTAAGCACGGCCTGCCAAGCCTGGGCCGGTGTGAACATCGTAATACCCAAGGCAGAAGATATCGTCGGAGGAGCCAACATCATCTGCGTAGTCGAGCTCTCAAATACCAGCCAAGAAGTTTTGACAAACAAACAAGGACTAATTGAACGTCAAAACTTCTTGAGGCCCGTAACACGCCTCGAATTCCTGGTTGACGGTCAGGTTCTCACAACCAAATCGTTCCCAACCCCAACCACATCATCCGGAGCCACTTTCGTGTGGGACTCGACCGGTGTGCCCTCCGGCAAACACCGCCTTACCGTAAGGGCCATCTCCGGAAATACGGTTGTCGGAAGCGATACCGTGGACGTCATCGTCAGCAACGACGGGGTCGATCTGGTCCCTCCCCAGGTGCACATCTACAGCCCCAAACCCGGAAGCACCGTTCAAGGCCAAGTCCCGGTTGCCATTCATGCTTCCGACAACAGCGGTGTTGCAATGATAACACTGTTCATCGACAAAGAGCTGAAGCTTCTGCAAAACGTTCCCCCGTTCGAGTATGTGTGGGATACCACACGGTATCCCAACGGCCCGCATACAATCGAGGTGTGGGCATACGACCGTGCACAGAACAAATCTGAAGCGCGCCCGGTTACCGTGAGGGTGGCCAACGAAACTGGTCGAACCGACCTGCAAGCACAGCCGGAACCCTCCGCCCCACAGCCCAACACCTCTGCCGCACAGAGCCTTTCGCCCAAATCCCCTTCTCAAACGGGGCCTCAAACCGCCGAAAAGCAAAGCCCCGCCCAAGTGATTTCACCTTCCACCCCTAAAGAGAAGGCCCCAACCACCGCCCGAAAAGCACCAGGCACTCTGCCCAAACCGCAACTAGCCGCGGCGACCCAAACCGCAGAAGTAAGAAACAGCGTCGCACCGCTTCCTCCGGCCCGAACGATGCTTGCAAAGGCGTTCCCTTCCACTGCCGCCCCTCGCTTCGAATTGCCTTCGGCCGTTTCTGTTCAACCGCCGCAAACCTCTCAAACCCCATCCGCTAAAACCGCGCAGCCCGCCAAGCCGGCCGAAAGCACCCCTAAACGCGCGGCCCCAACCGGAAGCACGGCGGTGGCGAAACAAGATTCAAGTAAGCCTGTTCAAACTAAAACGTCCGCGGCACCATCAAACCCAAAACCATCTGCCGCCGCGGCCCGGGAACCCTTGCTCTCAACACCAGCGTACAGCCCTCCATCGCCAAAACTGCTGGCCAGGGTTCCTGATCTGCCTCAACCCGAGCTGAAACCAACCAAAATCAGCCCGTTGGCTTCTCCTCCGAAGAAAGTTGAGGGCACCAGCCGCGCAACATCTGCACAGCCTGCAAACGCCCCAAAATACCCCAAGCCCGCAAACAACACCCCTCTCTCGGCGCCTCCGTTCCACGCAACCAGTGTTCAAAACAGCACTCTAAAGCTCGTTTTGCAAGATAAGCCCATCCCTGTGGATGTACCGCCCGTTGTCAAAAACGGCAAGGCACTGGTTCCGTTCAGACAGGTATTTGAACAGGCCGGCGGAATTGTGGTCTGGGTCCCCAACAAAAAAATCGTGCACGGGCAAGCCTTGGGGAAAAACGTAACCCTCACCATCGGCAGTAAGCGCGCAAGCGTGAACGGGCAGGCGGTTTTGATGGAATATGCCGCGTTCATACAAAACGGAAGGACCATAGTGCCGGTCCAATTCCTGAAAACCTCGTTGGAAATGCAAGTCGTGTACGATCCCAAAACCAAAATTGTGCGCCTGTATCTGCACCCACCGAAAACGGCTGTAAAATAACCCGCCGGGGCCTGTTTACAGCCCCATATACGAAGAAGTTTGCCGGATCAATCGCTTGTTCCGGCAAACTTCTTTGCAGAGATAGGATGAACACCCATCCTGCTTCTTACGCCTGAAACGGACGAAATCGCAAGCGTTAGTCCTTAGCTCCCGAAGACTCTCCCGAGGGCTTCTTGCCGTTTCCAGAAGGAGACTCCTCTTTCGATTCGGGGGACGGTTTCCGATAGTCTGTTACATAAAAACCGGGACCCTTGAATAAAATGCCAACAGGGAACAAAACCCGCCGCACCGGTCCCCCGCACTTTTCGCACTCGGAGACCGGCTCATCAGTAATCTTTTGAAATCTTTCAAAGCGCCCCCCGCATTCTTTGCACTCGTATTCGTAGGTAGGCATAAGCAACACCTCACAGTTCAAACTGGACTGCGGGAATATCGAACTATTGAGGAGCGCACCGACTTCCGATCGCTCCCACGGCTATTATACCAAACTTCGGGAAAAATTAGCAATCTCAAGGCTAGAGTGCTAACGAAGTCCGTGGGCAGAAGAAGCAGACACTGCACCAACACCACAAAGCAAAAAGCTCCCACCAAGAGGCAGACTTTCTTCTCGAGCTTGAGCAGCACACTAGAAAGGAGCCTGCTGTCAAGCGGCAGTAATTATTATAGTGAGAAGATAATAACTTCGGGAGAAGAAAAGGATATGCAAGCAGAGGGAAAAGCTCTGGTTCTCATAGGTGACGGCCTCGGAGATTGGCCGATCGAATCACTGGGCGACAGAACGCCGCTTGAAGCGG
>JBMFPP010000107.1:5573-7734 GCA_049969055.1 Armatimonadota bacterium
GGCCCAGCGCCCCAACATGAACCGCCTTGCCGCCGAAGGAGAAAGCGGCATAATGGACCCGATAGCCCCCGGAATTCGGGCCGGTTCGGATACGGCACACCTCGCCATGCTTGGCTACGACCCATTCGAGGTTTACACCGGAAGAGGTCCTTTCGAAGCGGCCGGTATAGGTCTGGACGTCCAGCAGGGGGATGTAGCCTTCCGCTGTAACTTCGCTACCGTTGATGAAAACATGGTTGTCATAGACCGCCGCGCAGGCCGCATTGAATCCGGAACCAACCAATTGGTTGCGGCCCTCAACGGGATGCAGATAGGCGACGTAACCGTCCTCATAAAAGAATCGGTGGCACATCGGGCGGGCATGGTGCTAAGGGGGCCCGGACTCGGAGCAAAAGTAACAGACGCCGATCCTCACGTTGAGGGCATGAAAGTCCCGGCTGTCGAAGGTTCTGATGAACCATCCAGAAAAACCGCCCGCATTATCAACGAGTTCGTGCGCCGCTCTTACGATATACTGAAGGACCACCCAGTGAACAAAAAGCGCGAACAGGAGGGGTTGAAACCGGCCAACATTATCCTCCCACGAGGCGCCGGATACGCCCCGCACCTCGGCAGTTTTCAAGGCAGAACGGGCCTTTCCGCCGCATGCATCGTAGAAGTGGGCCTTGTGAAAGGCATAGGCCGCTACCTCAGCATGGACGTAATCGACGTACCCGGGGCTACCGGCGGCTTGGATACCGACGTCATGGCCATCGGCCGCGCTGTTATCGATGCCCTCCAAACACACGACTTCGTCCTGTGCAACGTCAAAGGTCCCGATGTTGCTGGTCACGACAACAACCCGGCCGCAAAAGTGGAGATCATCGAGCGGATAGACCAGATGCTCGGTATGATTCTCGAGAATATCCCCGAGAAAACCTACGTAGTCCTCACCGGCGACCATTCCACACCTTGCCCGTATATGGACCACTCCGGCGACCCCGTCCCGGTTGTAATATGGGGGCCGGGCGTCCGCACCGACAGCGTAACAGACTTCGGAGAACGCTCGGCGGCGCGCGGAGGCATGGGCCGCATCCGCGGCAAAGACATTCTGAACATACTCACCGGATTCTTGAAAGTACAGGAAAAGTTCGGTGCCTGAAATACTCGACTACTCCAAGCAAATGGCCGACCTGATTGCTAACATTGCTGCCCGATGTGCCCACCTATCCCACATACAAGCTCATCGGGTGCTGGTTAGCTTTTCGCATGCAAAAGTTTCAGGTCCAAGCGGTTTGTTTGCCAAAATAACGCCGTTGAAGTTCGAAGGAGGCAAATCGAAAGCGAAAATCAGAGGCCGGTGGTATCAAATGCCGGAGATAAACTACAACGGCCACAGCATCCTGTACATTATTTATCTATGCATTCCAAAGTTCCTGAATCTGCCGCTCAAAGACAAGCTGATCACCATATTCCACGAGCTTTACCACATAAGCCCCCTTTTCAACGGAGACATCCGACGCTTCCCGGGCAGAAACTACGCTCACGGTCCTTCAAAGCAGAAGTACAACGAGTTCGTGCAGAAGCTGGTGGAACAATACCTGCTGGATGCAGGCGACAGCCCGGTTTTGGATTTCTTGAAGTTGGACGCCGCCGGCCTCAGCAAACTCTACAAAACTATCACTGTTGTGAAGGTGCCGCAGCCAAAACCACTCCTTCTATCGGAGGTGCCAAAGTGAAAAAGCAGGTGCTTAAAGCTGGCAAAGCCCTGCCCGGAGCGCCGTACTCACCATGCGTGAAGGCAGGAGATCTTATCTTCGTTTCCGGCCAGATACCGCTGGATCCAGATACCGGAAAGCTTACAAGCGGAGATTTCTCCGCCCAGGCGCGCCGGTGTTTGGAGAACCTCAAACAGCTCCTTGAAGAAGCGGGAAGCTCTCTGGAAGCGGTTGTGAAAACCACAGTGTTTCTCTCGGACTTCAACAACTTTGCTGACTTTAACAGGGTGTACGCCGAGTACTTCCCCACACAACAGCCAGCGAGAAGCGCCGTTCAGGTTGCACGCCTTCCGCTGGATGCCATGGTGGAAATTGAAGCTGTCGCGGTTGCCGACAGTACTCCCGAAGAGCAGGTAAAATGAACGCTACCGCCATTGAAGGCCCCATGCCGTGCCGACCTGAGG
>JBMFPP010000108.1:0-7732 GCA_049969055.1 Armatimonadota bacterium
TGGCGGCAAGCGTGCATGCTATGTTCTCACGGGCGATCATCGAGTGGGCGTAGGCGCCTTCCACAAACTGATAGTCGCCGCCGAACCCCATTATTTTGTTTATAGGCACGGTTTCTATCCATTCGTCCAGCATTCTACGGGATGCGGCAGGAGATATGATGTGCATCCAACACATGTCGATGTACACGTTGGGGAAGTTCTTTGCAAGTGTGCCTAGCTCGCCGCAGTACGGATAAGCACCATGGAACAGATCGAACCGCGTTCTGGGGTAGTCGAAGAAAAGCGGTACCAAGCCGGTCGGATTGGAGTTTGTAATGATGTTGCCGTTTCCCTCTTGAAGACCCGTATGAATTTGAAACGGAATGCCGAGCTCTCCGGCCGCCTGAGCTACACGGTGCATCATAAAGTCCTGCAGGGGTTTTCCCCAGCGCCACTCCTTGTTGCTTGACCGCACGGCCTCTTCAAAACTGCGTTCCGCGTCCGATTTGCTCACGCGCTCGTAGTTCAGCGTGCGTGCGTAAGCCAATCCTGACTTAACAGCCACCATGCCGCCGTTCTTTGCCTGAGACATGGCCTTGTGCAGTGCTTCCACAAAATCGTCCAGCGAGTGCACAGACACGCCGGTTTCTTTCTCTATCTCGGAGATAGTACTGCGGGACCCAGGAATGATAAAGTGATCGAAGCGAACGGCCGGCACAAAGAACCGCTTATCCACTTTGGTTGTGCCCATGTCGGTTATGGAAACTTGAATGCGTGCCTGCCTTTTGAGGACCCACTCATACAGGCCGGGCTTGTTGGCTTCTGCAATGCGTTCGGAAAGGGTTTGGTAGGTGCGCTCATTGATATCATCAACCCCGTAAAGGTCGCGGGCCGCTATGAGAAGTGCCTTGGCGTAAGCGGTTGTGCGGGCATTCTGCCAGTGGGGGGCGAAAAGCTTCCAGCGCTCTTCAAGAGGGCGGTTTGCATCTCTTATAACATCCAGGTCCTTCGGCGGCAGTCCGGCAGACACAAGGTCGCAGGATGCATAGTGGCTGAACCAATGGAAGAAGTCAACCTTCTGTGAAACACGCGCGTCTTCGTTGCACAAGTGCTCGTGTGTGTCGATCAGAAAAGTTCGGCGGGCCTCACGGAGCAAACGCCTGAAAAGCGGTGTCGATTTGGTGCTTTTGGTTCTGGGCTGAGACCGGGGCGCTGTAGCAGCAACGCCAACAGCTCCGCCCAAGAAAAGGTCTCTTCGGGTCATAAGCAACCTCCTTCAAATCTTCCGCAGGGCTTTTCAAAGTTCTGCCAAGAACCTATGGATACCCAGAGAAGCAGATTAGAAACCTCTATTTCTCGCCCGCCCTCATCTCCCAACCTTCTTCTCCGACGCATTTCAATTCTGATGCTACACCTGAATCTGCGGCAGGCTGTCTTCGGAGAGAGGTTCGTCCTGCGGCTGGGTGTTCCCGGAAAGTTCCTGGGATTGAGCTGAAAGAAAAGCGCGCAGATCGTAAAGCAGGTCGAAAAGGTTTCCGTAGCTGACCGCCGGAAGCTTGCTTACAGCATCAACCAACCAATCTGGCGCCTGCTTCTGCAGTACCCACTCGTATATCTGGCCTTTCCCCGCAGGAAAGTTCAGCCCGCGCAGAATCTCCCGCACAGCCTCATGTGCATCCATAGCCAAAACCTCCTCCGACCGATTTTGGTTTCGGCAGGAAAGCCGTTTCGTCCTTCGGAAAAGGAGGCGAGGGTATGCTGTAGAACTAACTAACGACTTACAAAACAGTCTAAACCCTAACCGAGAGACCGGAGCTTGAATCCAAACAGCGATCATGCCAACGCCGCGGCGGTTGCGCTGATTTTCGCCATCAGCGCCGCGGTGCTGGTGAATATATTCCGCGCACGGCGGGGAAAAGAGCTTTTCCTGAGGCGGATTCCGGGATTAAACGCTGTGGATGAAGCCGCAGGAAGAGCAACCGAAATGGGACGGCCGGTGCTGTTCTCCATTGGGCTTGGCGGCGCCGACAGCATACTGGTGCTTACGGCTATGTCTGTTATGCAGCACGTCGGCCGCATCTGCGCCCGGATGGGGGCACGGATTATAGTTCCGGTGGACGGTCCTTCGGCATATCCCTTGGCACAAGAAGCGATACGCGAGGTTTACGAAAGCGAAGGACGCCCGGAGGCGTTCCGCGCCGACGACGTAAAGTACCTAACAGGTGGGCAGTTTGCGTGGGCAATGGCCACCATGGGGTTGATGACGCGCGAAAACGTGGCATCCAGCTTTTACTTCGGAAGCTACGGCGCGGAGTCTTTAATGCTTGCGGAAACCGGCTACCAAGTTGGAGCCATTCAAGTTGCCGGCACACCCGACCTGTTTCAGGTCCCGTTCTTCGTTGCCGCCTGCGATTACACAGTGTTCGGCGAGGAGTTCTTCGCGGCAAGCGCTTATCTCAGCAGAGAACCAACGATGGTCGGCAGTCTCGTGGGGCAGGACATTGGGAAAATGGTGTTTTTGGCGGTTGCGGTTATCGGAATGATACTGGCAACGTTGGTGGACGCCGGTATAATCCACCAAAACTACTTGGCTGTTCTGCTTAGCAAATGACGATACAAAGACGAATCATCGCTGTTGTAACGTTTGCCGCCGGCTTATTCTACTTCCTCGAGTATATACTTCCCCCGCGTCTCGGCGGCTTTGCCATCCCGCTCAGCGATTGGCGGGTTCCGCTTGGCAACTTCATGTCGGTTTTGGGTGCGTTCGCCATAGGTATGGGATGGTACCACTTGTTGAAGGCTCAGTGGCAAAACCTGGTAACCGGCAGGGATGTGCCCAGCAGTTTGGGGTTCTTCGCGGCCCTAATATCGATCCTCTACTTCGGCTTCAGGCATGAGCTTGAGAAAGACCGCGCGCCAGCTTGGGTGAACATGGGGTTCGACCTCATGTTCAACCACGTTTTCATGCCGCTGGTAGCAACGGTGTTCTCTCTGCTGGCATTCTACATCGTTTCCGCCTCATACCGAGCCTTCCGCATACGCAATTGGGAGGCCACACTCCTCATGGCCGCGGCCTTCATAGTGATGCTGGCGCAGGTGCCGGTTGGAGGATGGCTTACGGCTTGGATACCCATCAAACAGCTTCAAATACCGTATGTCGGCGCATGGCTGCTTACGGTTGTTAACTCGGCGGCCCAGCGCGCCATAGGATTCGGAGCGGCAGTTGGAGCGCTGGCAATTTCCCTGCGCATATGGCTGAGTCTGGAGCGCGGAGTGTTCTTCTCTATGGAGGAGCGCTAGCGGTGAGGCTTTACAACTTTCTAGAGCGCACCCAGAACATCGACAGACGCTACCTCTTCCTCCTGCTTGTAACAGCGGTTGCCCTTCCCACGTTTGTGCGCATCTCACTGCCGATACATGTGTTTGACGACACACTTGGTCTTTACCGCACGGTGGAGTCAACCCCGAAAGACAAGCTGGTGCTTCTGATGTGCGATTGGGGGCCCGGCTCGAAGGGGGAAAATTGGCCGCAAACAGAGGCCGTTATACACCATCTATTGAGGCGCGGCATTCGTTTCATCATCATGGGCTCGGATACGGTGGGACCCGCTCTGGCACAGCAGATGGCGGAGCGCATCGCTCCGAAATATGGAAGGCGCTACGGTATCGATTGGGTGAGCTTCGGCTATAAATACTGGGGCGATGCCCAGCTTCTGTCTTTCAGCAGAGACATCCCCGGTTTTGTTCAGCGGGACGTAAAAAACACCCCGGTTTCGGAACTGCCGATTATGCGCGGAGTGAGAGACTTAAGCAGTATACATCTGGTGTACAACATTACCGCCGGCGGCACAGTGGATTCTTGGATACGGCTTGTACAGCCCACTTATAAAATAAAGGTGGGCCTGGGCTGTACGGCGGTTATGGCGCCCGGCTACTATCCGTACTTAGACAGCAAACAGCTTTCCGGTATGCTGGTTGGCATGCGCGGAGGGGCGGAATACGAAAAGCTCATAAAAAGCCCAGGGCAGGCCACACAGGGGATGATTTTGCAGTCTATGGCGCATCTGCTGGTGGCGGTGCTCGTGATTTTGGGCAACATCGGCTATTTAGCCATTCGTCGGAGAGGCGATAGATGAGCGAAGCGCTTTGGCACCGCATAGAGATCTGGACGGCGGCCGTTTGCACGCTCGGCATATACTCCTTCCTTTACAGAGAAAACAGATTCTACCGCTTTTTCGAAAATGTATTCATGGGCGTGGCCGGCGGTTGGGGAATTGTGGTTACCTGGACCGAGGTCCTGCGCCCCAAGTGGTGGAACCCGATGGTAAGCGGGTTCAAGGCCCTCGGCAGTGGGCAAGGAGATGCGCTGGGTGCGCTTTGGATCCTAGCCCTGCCGCTTGGAAGCATGTGGTACTTTGTTTACAGCCGCAGATACGTTTGGATAAGCCGAATTATATTCGGGTTCTTTATGGGGGCGGCAGCCGGAATGAGCTTCCGCGGCTTCATCGGGGGGCAGATGCCACAGCTCATCTCTTCATTCAAGCCGCTAAACTCGTTCAACAATATAGTATTCGCTGTTACGTTGGTGTGCGTAATGCTGTACTTCTTCTTCAGCTTCGAGCAAAAGAACCCCGTTGTGAAGCACGGCGCCGCGGCCGGCCGGTGGCTGTTGATGATAGCCTTCGGGGCCATGTTCGGCAACACGGTGATGGCGCGCATGTCGCTTTTTATTGAGCGGTTCCAGTTTCTGGCATTCCAATGGCTCGGGCTGAAAGGCGGAAGTTAAACCGCATTCGTAAAACAAGCTTCGGGTTTGTTTTTCCCGGGCATCACTGCATGAAGCTGTAGTACGGCACCTTGAACACCCAACCTATTAGGCTCCAGGCGCATCCAACAGTGTAATCCCCAAAAATAAGCCCCAGGAAAAACGGGAGCACCTGCATGTGAGCTTTCAAGCCGCCATACCTGCATACCAGGCTCTTAACCAGCCAAGCTATTGCAGTCGGTAGCCAAATGGTGTTCATCGACCAACTTCCGGCGAGGGCGTAGCCCAGCGGATGCAGTGGCCATCCCACAAAGCGCAAGCTCATCGCCTGAAGGAAAAAGGTAAACGCCATCCCGGCGCCCATAGCGGTTGCCGCTTGCAAGTTTGGTCCTTGGGGATTGCGCAGCCAATAGTCCAAGCGCCCAAACGCCTCAAACCCGAAATACACCATATGGCCAACCATTCTGGTAGATGCACCCTCCGTGTAACCAAAGTGCAGGTGCGCCCAAAAGCCCGCGATGGTGCCCAGCGGTACAGCCAAAATCATCGGCAGAAGAAAAACCTTTGGGTGAACGCGCCGACGCTCCGCCAGTTTGAAAGCTTCCAGCTGAATAGGCATTGGAAGAGATCGGTATGCCCTGTTGAACCAGAAAAACAGGCTGAGCAGTGCCAAATGCTGGGGCGCAAACGCCGATGTGCCCAGCACCGTCGTCAAAACAACATCCGGTCCAGCAAAGTGAAGGTCGTGCGCGGGTGGGCCGAGCTCGGCGCGCATCCGGGTGACCCCAAGCGCAACCGCAAAATACAAGACAAACGCCGCAACAGCAGTCCAAACTGGCAGTCCCAAAGCGGTGAAGAATCCGCAAACCGCGGCAAACCCAAAAACCGCACCCGAAAGGGCCAAACTCGGCGGGACTGGATCGTCGGGGGCCCGAGGCCTCCGAAGCAGGCTTAAAAAATAACCCCTGCCGAGCCACAGCGCTGATACTGCAACTGCCGCGTACGCCCCAAACACCTGCTGGTTTATATAAGGCATTCCGGTGCCCCCGCGGTCCAAGCCGAGCGCGGCTACCGCAACCCTCTGCGCCTTGTAGAACCAGTAAAAAAACCAACAGCTAAACAGCAAATCCAGCGGAAGCAGGTACGCAAGCCCTATCGCGAAGGGATAAAAAGATATAGGGGTCCATCCCATGGCATTCCATGGACGCGACGTTATAAAAGGAGAAAGGTCGTAAATATTCACTCTTATGGAAGGCAGACTTGGCACGTGGATTGCCAATCCATTCAGCAGATTAACGGAGCCGGCTGCCGCGGCGCCGATCCAAAGCACCCGGCTCCTCAGCGAAGCGGACTGTGGGTCGGTAAGCTCCAACGGAAGCTGAATTACGGGGTAGCTCAGGCGCTCTTCTTCAATCCAGCGCCGGCGAAGCAGTATGTTTATGCACAGCATGGTAAACAGCAACATGAAGATGAAGCCGCTCCAAAGCGCCGCGGGCACAAACCATCCGGCAAGATGCCGTGCCGTGTACAAGGTCGAATTCCCCTCGTACCAGCCCCGCACAACATCAGGGTCCTTCACGAAGACCCAGCGGCTCAGAAGCGGGAGAATTCTCTCCGACCAGCTGTTTTCCGGAGCAGCGAACCTGGTTGCGTGGACCATCATGGGAACCAAAACATCTAAGAAGTCAACCGAGGCGATTGCGCTGGCGATGGCCAGCATCACGTAAAGAACCAACAGCTCTGTTTGAGACAGAGACGCCTTGGGCCAATATCGGAGCAAAATCGAATTGACAAACCGCAGAATTAACAGAAAACACACAACGTTGGCAAAAAGCGAAAAGGTGGTGGGGTACGGCCCGGCGGAACCGCCAAAGCCCACCATCTCCATGCGAACCAACCAGAAAGCGTTCGCGAAAATAAGCCCAATGCCCAGGCCTATCACCCACGAACGTGCGGCTGTATCCGATCGGCGGTGCGAACGTTTGGAGCCAAATGTCTGCGTTGAAGAACCAGCGCCTTTCATTTCGAGGGGAAATTTCTCCAAATGCTGTCTTATGCCCTCTGCAGGCTGCTCTCGGATGCGATCCTGCTGGGTGTTTCAGACGTCTAATAAAGTGATAGATAAATTAATGAAGGGGGTTTGCAAACGGCATTTGCGTATCGGCAGAGAGGGGCTGCCGCTGGGGAGACTGGTTGTATAGAACTTTGCATAGAGTGTTTTTACACACTATATATGTGTGCACCTATTAAGGAGCCTCAAAAGCCGATGTTCGCTGAAGAAACCGCAAATTCCAGCGTCGCTCGAAAACAAGAAGTTTTGCCAAACAAAAAAGAATTAATTGAACGCCAAAACTTCTTGAGTGAAGGTAAGCGTCTCCATCCAGAAGAGATCGAAGCAATCCTCAGGGCTTACAGGAGTCTCGTTTCCGGAATTGCCCAGCACTACTTTATCCGAGGGGCCGATCGAGAAGACGTCATTCAAGAGGGAATGATCGGCCTGTGGAAGGCAATCAGGGATTTCAAACCGGGGTCCGGCCGTTCGTTCGATGCGTTTGCCAGATTGTGCATAAAGCGCCAAATTATCACGGCGGTGAAAGCCGCCATGCGCGGCAAACAGCGAATGTTGACGGAATGCGTATCCTTGGACACCCCAATCCTTGAGGAATGCACACTCCTCGATGCACTGCCGGATGAATCTTCCCCCGATATTCTGGAAGAGATTCTGAGACGCGACAGCGTAGTTGCAGTTTTAAGCAGTCAAGGAGCCAAATTCTCGCCCTTCGAACTGAACGTGATGAAGCTGTACACCGAGGGTTACAGCTACGCGGAGATTGCAAAGGCGCTCGGTTGCGGCACAAAATCGGTGGACTGCGCGATATTCCGTGTTAAGAGGAAGCTTCGCGCTCTCGCCACAACCGATCTAGAACGCCGACAAGAGGTATTGACGATCCAACAGTGATCAACTGAACGTCAAAACCCATTAAACAG
>JBMFPP010000109.1:0-7732 GCA_049969055.1 Armatimonadota bacterium
GATTGACAGTAAGCGCGGATATGGCGACGGCCGCATCCATGAGAAGCGGAACGACAAAGTACGCGGCCCGGCCGGTTTTTTGGGGTTTTGAGTGAACTGCGTAAGTCACACGAAAAAGTTTGCTTTTGGGAGCGCCGAGTCCTGCCCGGAATTCTCGGATCCGAGAGCCGCGGTAAGGAGGAGTTTTTAGTCTTTGCGGCCAACAAACTTTTACTAGTGTGGTTGGTCCCCTGTCTAAGCAGGTCAGTTTGCAGAATGGATGAGAGCGGAAGATTTATCGGAAAAAGCGGCAGTCAAAGTGCGTGGGTGAAGGATGCAGCCGGAAGAGAGGTTGCACAGCTCCTCAGGTTCTATGAGGAGCAGAAGAGCCTTTTTGAGCCGTCTTTAGATGCGCTGGTGGGGTTTGCCACCAGCGACGACTCGGATGTTGCACGGATTGGCACCGATGCGATTTTCGGTTCCATAGTGGAGAAGTTGAGCGACTCGTTCGAGCCGGAGTACTGCGCCTTTTACGATGAGCTTTTTGCTCACCTCATCGACAAGTGCCGCAGGGTTCCTCGGGGAAAAGGTGTGGACAGCGTGCTCAAAAGCTTCGGCATGCTTGACGCTGAAGCTTTGCTGAGCAGGAGGCGCGCATTGAGAGCTAGAAGACCGACCGGCGGCATCTCTCCTCCTCGCGCGGCGGCTGTGCTTTCACGTATTACTTTGGGGGCTGATGTTGCGAGCACCAGCGTGGTTGTATCGGCGCTGAGGCGTTTGTTTCCGGATGCAGTGGTTGTTTTTATCGGCCCCGAAACTTCGTACGCCCTGTTCAGGGGGGACCCACACGTTGTGCATCGGGATGTGCCGTACAAGCGGCACGGCGCGCTTTTGGAACGCTTGGACGCTTGGGTTCGCCTTGTAGATGTGGTTGGAGAGCTGGAGAGAGAAGTTGGACAGCAAGGGCTTGTGGTGATCGACACAGATTCTCGCCTTACACAGCTTGGACTCCTTCCCGTACTTAAAGATGACAGCCGATACTACCATTTCGAGAGCCGTTCGTACCAAAAGCAGGGTTTGCGCGAGCTAAGCAGGCTGACGGCCGCGTGGATGGCGGAATGGTTTGGCTCGGATCCGCTCATCATGCCGGAGCTTCGTTTATCGGTGCAGGAGCTGGAGTTGGCGGCGAAGCTCAAGTGGCTTCTCGGCGGAGGTGCGGGAGGTGGAGTTGCTTCGGTGAGCTTTGGGGTGGGGGGCAATGAGGCAAAACGGGTTGGAGATGTGTTTGAAGAGGAACTGCTCTTCGGGTTAGTGCGTGCTCGGAAAACTGTACTGCTTACGTGCGGCGGCGACCGCGAAGAGATGCTTAGGGTGCAGGAGCTTGCGGTGCGCACTGCCGAACGCGGTGTGCCGCTTCTTAGGTGGAACGCGAATGTTGTGCTTGACACAACGACGAAACCGCTTGACAAACCTGCTTTGGTGTTGTGGACAGGCACTACGGGCGAGTTCTGCTCTGCCATCTTGGCCAGCGATGTGTATGTGGGCTACGACTCCGCTGGCCAACATATTGCAGCGGCTTTAGGAGTACCAACTGTTTCCGTATTCACTGCGGCGGCTCCTGAGCGCCATACAGAGAGGTGGAGGCCTTACGGACCGGCTCCTGTGCGCGTAATTCACGAAACCTTGGCCGGCAAAACTATTGAAAAGCAGATGGAAATCGCCGAAGAGGCGGTGCGCGCTTGCTGTGGTTACTTAGCGGGGTTCTAGAACTATACTGGTAAAAATTTGGCGCCCTCGACAGGAATCGAACCTGCGCGCCCGGCTCCGGAGGCCGGTGCTCTATCCACTGAGCTACGAGGGCGCCTGCGCTTCGTTTTTTACTTTACCACAACTGTCGGTGGTCGTCAACGAGGGTTTTGCGGAATTTGGACTTTTCAAAGAATCAGAAGAGGGTGCTTAATCGGGGCTGAAGGATGGGTGGATATTGTCACCTGCAAAACGCTGCCGAAACGCACACCCTCTTCTGATCTTTAGAAGAGCTCTGAACCTCGAACGGCGCACTCTGCGGGACCTAGCATCTAATGTCAGGTCCCCTCTAACTCCTGCAAAAGCTTCTTCACAAGCACAACGATCTGGTCTCGTATTTCGCGCACCTTCTCGATGGGTTGGCCAGACGGGTCATCCAGCCCCCAGTCTTCGTTGATGCCGTGCAGAAGCGCCGGACAGCTTTCCTGAACTCCGCACCCCATCGTTATAACTCGGTTCGACTGCTGAAGCATTTCGCGAGTGAGCATTTTAGGGTGCAAACCGTCTGTGGGAACTCCTATTTCGGACAAAGCCTGTATTGCCAAAGGATTAACCTCCGCACCCGGCTGTGTGCCGGCAGATACCGCTTTGGCTTTGCCCTTGGCAAAGTGGTTGAAGATGGCTTCTGCCATCTGGCTTCGGCCGGAGTTATGAACGCACACAAAGAGCACCTGCTTCACCGCAAATTCCCTTCCACAGCGCTCCGCTGTTCCCACGCACATGATGTTGAAACAGAACCTAAACCTCTTCCGGCGCCACAGCCGCGGATCCTGATGATCTCAACTCGCGCAGCCAAGCACCGATCCTCTCCCGATAGGCCAAATTAGCAACCCAGGTAAACCACGACCAATGCCTGAACGACAGAGCCCTCTTCAGGATGCACGACCACGAGTACGCCTGCGAGTACACCCACCTAAGCCCTTCATGGAGGGCTTCTACAGACAAGTGCTTCGGTCGGAACGTCACATGCGTGCCGTCGTACTTAGCCCAATCCCTCTCGATAATGCGGCCTTCCTCCTCCAACTGCTTGTACAGTCTAGTCCCTGGGAACGGGGTTAGTATGGAAAACTGCGCGACGTCCAGCTTGACTTTCTGTATGAATTCAAGCGTTCTCTCGAAAACCCCGGGTTTGTCATCATCAAGCCCGAACATAAAGGACCCGATGATGCTTATCCCAAAATCGTGCAGTTTTTTAATGGCCTCGCTGTACTTCTCTGCTATGTTAAACGTCTTCCCCATCTTCTTGAGATTGGTGGGCGAAAGGGTTTCCATGCCGATGAACATCCCGATGCACCCACTTTTGGCCGCCAGCTTTACCAAACTTTCATCTTTGAGCATGGTCAGCGAACCCTGCCCAAACCATCTTTTGCCGAGCGGCCTTACCGCCTCGAAGAGCCGTTTGGCGTACACCGGATGCCCCATTATGTTGTCATCCACGAAGAAAATGTTCTTTTGGGGAATAGACTCCAGTTCGGCAACAACATCCTCAAGCGGTCTAGTGCGGAAAGTGTGTCCGAAAAAGTTGGTTACGGAGCAGAAGTAGCAGTTGAAGGGGCATCCGCGGGTGGTTTGAACCATAGCCCCGGAAATGTAGTAATTCTCGGGGTGGATGAGATCGCGCCGAGGCCAGGGAAGATTTTCCAGGGAAGGGAAAGAGTCCCCTCGATAGAACTTCTGCACCCTCCCCTGGAGAAAATCCTGCAGAAGCCTTGGCCACGTCAGCTCGGCTTCACCGATTACCACGGCGTCTGCATGCTGGGCGGCCTCCTCGGGCAGTGCCGAGGGGTGAATGCCGCCCAGGACAACCGTTTTGCCGCGAGCGCGGAATGCGTCCGCCAGCTCGTAGGCCCTTGGGGCGCGCGCGGTGGTTGCGGTTATGCCCACTATGTCGGCATCGGTGTCGAGATTCACCGGGGAAACCGCTTCGTCAACTAATTCCACCTCCCAAGGTTTGGGAGTAAGAGCCGCCACCATCAAAAGCCCCAACGGGGGAAAGAGCGGCCGCAGTGGGCGGCTGTTCTGCGGCCGCTGAAAAGGAGCTACCAGGAGTACTTTCACAAGAGCTCTCCTTTCTTGGCCCACTCGTAACCTTGCTCCCAGGCCGCATTGGCCAGCGGAGCGTAAGCCTTGGTGTATTCGTCCAGCGCCGGAGCCTTTTCCACAAGCAGTGCTTCGCCGCCGCCGTCGGTGGAGCGGGCGTTGTGCTGGGCCACCACTTCCCGCAGTACGTGCGGGTGGTCGATAATCATGCACGGACGTAGTACGTTATCGCCGTAAGGCTGGCGTGCCCGTATGGCCCGGAAGAAGGGCGAATCCAAAGCCTCTTTCAACGACTTGTTGTGTATATTGTCCACCGCAAAGTGAGCAAACACACAGGGCTCCACATCTCCGCGGTGGTTGATGTGCGCGTACAAACGCCCGCCGGCCATGCACCCATGGGTAAGCGGACCATCGTCCCAAAAATCCACCACGAATATGGGGCGAGTTCGCCGTATCTCCAGCACCTTTTGGCGCAGACGATCCCGCTGTTCAGGAGTGGGCATTAAATCCAGGTTTGGCTCCCGCCCGATGGGTAGGTATATAAAGTACCATCCAAAGTAAGCGCCGAGATCTACATAGTGGTCTATGAACTGATCGCTTATCATGAGGTCGGCATTCTGACGGGTCACAGTGGCCGAGAAGCCGAACATACAGCCGTTTTCGCGCAGTGCCTTCATGGCGCGAATAACCTTGTCGTAAACGCCGGATCCCCTGCGCTCATCCGTTTCTTCGCGGAAGCCTTCTACGCTTATAGCCGGGGCGGCATTTCCAAGCTCGGCAAGCCTCTTCGCCACAGCATCATCTATCAGAGTGCCGTTTGTGTATATGTGGAAAACCACGTCTTGGTGCTTGGCAAAAAGGTCAAATAGATCCTTGCGGATGAACGGCTCGCCGCCTGAAATGGTAATGAAGTGGATTCCGAGCTCTTTGGCTTCTCCAACAATCCTATCAAGAGTTTCGGGAGACAGCTCGTCATCCCACCCGTAGGCGCCGGCGTAGCATCCGTAACAGCGGAGGTTGCACCGCATGGTGGGGCTTATAACCAGCAGGAACGGGGGCCAGAAACCCTCCCGTTCTGCAATCCTTCTGCGGTGTGCAAATCCCTCCCAGCCGGTTCGCACGAAGAGGTTCACAACAACCCCGCGGCGCACGTTGGGATGGGTTTCGGTAAGAACCCGCCTTGCGAGCTTAGCCGCAGGGTGCTGTTGTTCAAACAACTGTCGCATCCAGTTTATCTGCCTCTTGTGAAGTTCTGTGGGAGCAAAGTACTCGGCCAACTTCGTAAGTCTTATCAGGGCACTGTCGGAACTGGTCCCCAGTAACGCGAGAAACTCCTCCATAATCCGCGATTTAGCGGCGGTACGGAGTTGCTGTACGGTGCGCATTGGATACCTCCTTATGCGTCTGAGAAACCTCCGAAGAGGTTGTATCACCGAGAGGCAACCAAAATCAACACAACCTACCAGAGGCTACCTAGCACTTGGTTACACAAAAGTTCGCCGTACAGATGCGATATCCTTCGCTATCTCGGTCAAAAGCGGGGGCCGGTCTGCTGATTGCTTGCTTTGTCAAGGCCGGGCAGAGCTCTTTCTAATCCTCCTGGCAAACGGGCCTGCAAAGATGCTCCACACATACCTGGCCTCGTCCAATCGAAGCCACTTTATAGTATACCCATAAGCCACCGAGCCAATCAACATGGACGCCAGCACGCGCAGTAATGTGTGCAGGGCGCTGTGAACACCCGGAAAAGGCCAAAACTTTGTAAGCTGTTGGTAAGTCAGCATAGAGAGAAGCGCAAGCACACAGCATCCTAATCCAACTTTGGCAAACGAAGCGGCTAGAAGCCTGCCTTCAACGCCGCCGATGCGCTTGCGCAAAATCGCCAGCAGTATAACAGCCTGCAAAACGGCCGCAACCGAGCTGGTGAACGCTATCCACCCGTGGCTCCAACCGCCAGGTTCCAGCGCGTTGGCCAGCATCCAGTTGGAGGCAAGTAGCAACACCGTCATCACCGTGCCGGTCAGCACTGGAGTTATGGTATCATGCAGGGCGTAAAAGGCCCTGGCTATAACCGCCTGAGCGGCCCATCCGACTATCCCTACGCTATAAAAGGCCAGAGCAACCGCGGTTACGTATGTATCTGCTGCTGTGAAGCGCCCGTGCTGATACATTACGCGGATAATCGGAACCGCAAGGACTGCCATAAACACAGACGTTGGCAAGGTAAGAGCCACAATAGAGCGTACCCCAAGGCTTACACTGCTCTTGAAAGCATTCATATCTCCAACAGCGGCTTGCGCGGAAAGCGTAGGGAGCAGTGCTATACCAGCCGATTGGGCAAACACCCCCAAGGGCGCCTGTGTAACCCTGTCCGCATTGTTCAGAGCAAGCACGCGCCCTTCGCCAAGCATGGATACAAAAACCCTGTTGATACGCACAGCTAGCTGGGGCAGTGAAAGACCCAAAACCACGGGCAAAAGCAGTTTTCCAACCTTAACCACACCGGGATGGCGAATATCCAAACTTGGTCGGTACTTAACTCCCAGGCGCTTAACTAAAAATATCTGAAGCAGAAGGTTGCCCACCAAAGCGCCAACCAGCGCTCCCCAAGAAAACCCGGCTATACCAACGCTGTTGGAAAGCAACAGCCCTCCAACAATGATGCCGATGTTGTAAATCAGCGGTCCAACAGCCTGGCCGAAAAACCGCCCGTGGGCGTTCTGCACCCCCATGAGCAGTCCGCCCATGAAAAAGCAGATCTGCGCAGGAAGAACAATCCTGGTAAGTCGGGCCACCAACAGAAGCTGTGCTTGGGTAAACCCCGGGGCGGCGATGTAAGAGAGCGGAACTGCCAGCATTTCGGCCGCTATCACGAAGAACGTAACCACCGGCAGTAAAATGGTTGCCACAACGCTGAAGACTTTCCACGCATCCTCTTCTTTACCCGTTGCCAGATAGTTCGTGAATACGGGGATGAACGCGGCGGCAAGCGCTCCGCCGGCAAGAAGTTGATACAGCAGATCGGGTATAAAAAATGACTGAATATAGGCATCGCTCTGGCCCGTCATACCGAATTTACCGGAGATGATGGCGTCTCGAACGTAGCCCAGAGCTCGGCTCAGGAACGCCGAAAGCGCCAAAAAACCGGTAGCCCCGGCCACATGGCGCTTTAGAGAAGCATTTGTTGTTGCTTGCAAATCGGTTGTTTCCATAGCCTGTTTCTGGTATAATGCATGAGTGCTACAGCGGCACACTCCGCTGGTACGCCGCAAAGGCAAACTGCTCGCTGACAATACGGTACAACAGGGGGAGATGGCAAACTAACGTGGCGAACATTAAGTCGTCTATCAAAGCTATTAAAAAGTCGCGCGAGCGGCGGTTGCGCAACCAGGCCGCTAAGTCTCGCATGAAAACTTTCATCAAAAAGGCGCTGGTTGCAATACAAACCGACGCAAGCAGTGCGATTGCCGCGGTAAACGAAGCCTTGAAAATCATAGACAAAACAGCGGCCAAGGGTGTTATCCACAAGAACGCCGCGGCACGCAGGAAGTCTCGCCTCATGAAGAAGCTAAACGCGGCTCTTCGCGGCGGATCTACTGCATAAACGTACAATCAGTGTCTCCAACAGCGCCCGCTGGTCTTCGGCGCCATCCAGGATACCCTTCATGCGCAGGTCGGCGTCGAAGATCAGCTTCATATTTCTCTCCAGTTCTTCCCAAGTAAACGAAGCCACCTCCTTGGCAAGCAAATCTGCTCTCCAGTGCATTTTGGATATATCCGGGTCCTGCGGAATCAGCTTTTTCAGCTCCTGCGGCACCGATTTTAACGACTGTTCGTTCAGTATTTTCCGCTCGGCAAACAGCTTGGCAATCCAAAGTATGCGGAACTGCCGCGCAAGCATCGGAAT
>JBMFPP010000110.1:0-7722 GCA_049969055.1 Armatimonadota bacterium
GGTAGCCAAGATGGTGAGGCTACCGCCGCCCTCGATATTTCTTGCGGCGCCGAAGAACCGTTTGGGTCTGTAGAGGGCAGTCGGGTCGAGGCCGCCGGAAAGGGTTCGGCCGCTGGGCTGTACCGTAAGGTTTGAGGCGCGGGCCAAACGCGTGAGGCTGTCCAGCAGCACAACAACATCCTTTCCGGACTCCACAAGGCGTTTTGCGTGTTCCAAGCACAGATCAGCCACTCTCATGTGGTTCTCCGGCTGTTCATCGAAGGTGGAGCTTATCACCCTGCCGGCGACAGACCTGCGGATATCTGTTACCTCTTCCGGCCTTTCGTCTATAAGCAGAACTATAAGCTCCACATTCGGATAGTTTGTGGTTATGGAGTTGCCAATGATCTTCAGCAATGTAGTTTTACCCGCTTTTGCCGGAGATACAATCAGGCCCCTTTGGCCCTTTCCGAGGGGCGCAATCAGGTCGATCACCCGAGCCGAGATGTTGTCTGGGGTTGTTTCGAGGACGAGGCGTTCGTTGGGGTAGATGGGGGTGAGCTGGTCGAAATCCTTGCGTTTTTTAGCCTCGTCCGGCGGCAGGCCGTTAACGGCCTCCACCCTTATCAAGCCGAAGTACTTTTCGTTTTCTTTCGGTGGGCGAACTTGACCAACTACGGTGTCTCCGGTTTTCAGGCCGAACCGTTTTATCTGAGACGGGGCCACCCATATATCGCCCGTGCTTTGGGAGAAGTTCTCGCGGCGCAGGAAGCCGTGCCCTTCTGGAAGGATTTCCAGCACTCCTTCCATTAACATCAAGCCGCTTTGTTCTATTTGGGTTTGCATGATTTTGTACACCAAGTCCTGCTTACGCAGGTTTTCTGGCTCGGGGATCTTCAGATCCTTCGCCACGTCGAGAAGCTCTTCGAGAGATTTACCCTCAAGTTCGGCCAAATCCAAAGTTTTAAGCCCCTTCACGTTTTACTCCTCCGCACAATCAACCACTCCAATATACGGAAGGTTTCGAAACCTACCGGCCAAGTCCAGTCCGTAGCCAACCACGAAAACCTCAGGGATATGGAAACCCACGTAGTCCACGGCGAGGTCAACAGCGCGTCTGCTTGGTTTATCCAAGAGGGCGCATATTTTCACGCTTCGGGGATTGCGCACCCACAGACTTTCCAAAAGGAACTTCAACGTACGGCCGCTGTCGATAATATCTTCGACAACGAGAACGTCCTTACCCTCGATGCTGTCGTCCAGATCTTTGAGCAAGCGAACCTCGCCGGAAGATTTCGTGGCGGCTCCGTAGCTGCTGATCGCCATGAAGTCCACACTGGCTGGAATGCTCAGCTCGCGCATAAGATCCGACAAGAAAACCACCGCGCCTCGGAGTATGCAGACGAGAACAGGTTCGGTGCCGGCATAATCTTGTGATATTTGGCCGGCCAACTCTTTTACCCGAGTTTTTATCTGCTCTCGGGTGATAAGGATGCGCGGTACTTGAAGCTCTTGTGGATCCACCGCAACAGAAGCCGCTTTTCGGTTGCTTCTGAACACAAATAACGGAGAGCTCTGCTTTTTAAGGGAAGGTACGATTAAGGTGTTTTACAAACTTACCAACAAGAAACCTTAACAAATCCCCAGAAACTGATTGAATGTCAAAACCTCTTGATGGGGTTTTAATGGAAAGACTCCGGTTTCACCTCCGGAACCCTGTTTTCATGGTTACCCCAAAACCACACTAATTAAACCCAGCGGCCAACCGCGCTTACAACCGCTGCAAGAAGTTTTGACAAACTGACAGAAGCTGTTTGAACGTCAAAACTTCTTAGTGAAGCGGTGCATACTTTATACCACTTTCACCAGTAATCGGCAATACTCTGATGTTGCTTTAGGACTTCTCTGCCGCAAACTCCTTAGAAAGCGCCTTGCGGCAGCTTTCTAGGTTGGCCTGTATCTCCTCTATGGTGGCACGGGCTTTGCTTGCCAAACGTTCAGCGCGGCTTGCGGGGTTTTGGCAGTGGTATTTTAACACCACAACAGTGCCCACAGCAAGGGCCGCAACCGCGGCTCCTACCAAGCCGAAGAACACCAGACGACGCTTATCCGCATCCATAAGCACTAAAGCCTGTAAACTTTTTCTCCTGGACCTTCGTCTTCGTGCTTGGCGCTGAGCACCCTTTTAACGAATGCCAAAAGCTCTGCTGGGTTGAACGGTTTGGTGAGGTAGCAGTCAACGCCCTCGGACCATCCGCGGAATACGTCTGCGTCCTGAGCCTTGGCGGTGAGCATTATGACAGGGATGTCGCGAGTTTCCGGATTTGCTTTCAACTCGCGCAGAACCTCGAAGCCGTCTTTTCGCGGCATCATAACATCGCAGACCACCAGGTCCGGCTTTTCGGTTTTAACTTTCTGCAGGGCCTCTTCGCCGTCGTAAGCCGTAACAACCTGGTAGCCGTGCCTTTCCAGGTTCACCTGTATAAGCCGCACAATGTGCACCTGATCGTCAACCGCAAGAATTTTGGGCATTAATTCCTCCTAAATTCGCAAAAGCTTTGAGCTGAATACTAACTGCTGTGCTGGGCAGTTTCTTCTTCCTGTTGTGGGGGTTCGAAGGGCAGGCGGAACGAGAATGTGCTTCCCTTTCCGTATTCGCTCTCAACCCAAATTTTACCCCCATGGCGCTCCACAAAATCCTTCACCAAGAAGAGGCCTATTCCTGTTCCTGGGATCGATCTCCGGTCGTTTGTATCCACCCTCTGGAATTTCTGGAATATCTTGTGAAGCTGATCTTTCGGGATGCCCAGGCCCTGATCAGAGACTGATACGGTAACCCATTGATCGTCGTAAGTTACCTTTATGGTGATCGTGCCGCCGTCTGGAGAGTATTTTATTGCGTTGTTAATAAGGTTGGTGAGCACCTGATCGATCTTATCAACATCCGCAACGATGTCCGGCAGTCCAGGCTGAATTTCCACTTTAAATTCGTGCTTGCTTGTATAACCGCTCTGGATTTTGAGAACCTTCTCCAGCAGATCCTTCAAATTCATTGGCTGGAAGTTCATCTCCAGGGCGACGCCGCGCTCTATGCGCGACACGTTAAGCAGGTCGTTGATAAGCCTCTTCAGGCGTTCGCACTCTGTATCGATGATTGTATAGAACTCTCTGCGCATCGCCTTATCGTAGTATTCCTCTTCGGGGTCATCCAGCAGGGTTTTGATAAAGCCCTGTATAGATGTCATGGGCGTGCGCAGTTCGTGGGAAACTGTCGAAACGAACGCCGTTTTCATGCGTTCCACGTTGCGGATTTCGGTAATATCGTTGAAGGCAACCAGCACACCGATGGGCTGTTGGTCGTCTCCTTTAACCAATGTGGTTTGCATTTGGAAGTGCTGTTCGATGGTGCGGCCGTCTGTGTTGCGCACTATGGTTATCTCTTCGCTGGTTTCCTCGCCGGACTTAAGGATGCGCTCCACGGCTTCGCGTATTTTCTCGTTGGTCACCACCTTGTCGTAAGGTTGGCCGATATGGTTGGTGCCCAAACCCAGCATTTTGCGCACAGAGGCGTTCATTTGGGTGATGCCTCCGTGCATATTAACCATAAGCACGCCGAACGGACTGCTCTCGATGGTAGCTTCGAACTCTTTGACTTTCTCTTCTACTTCGAAGAACAGCTGAGCTTGAGCGATAACCGCAGCGGCGTTCCGCGAGAGGATCCTAAGCAGGTTTAGGTCTTCATCTGTGAATTCGCCGCCGTAGCGTTTATTGAATACGTGCAGAACGCCGATGGTAGTGCGGTCGATAACGCGGTTTTCCTCGTCGCGTTTTTCTATGACGAGCGGGACGCTTGCGCCGTTGCGAAGCCCGTGAGCCTGCATGATGGGCGTTGGCATCATCTCCTCGTGCTTTCTGCCTGGGACGGCTTCAGAAGGCGTCTGGCGTGTGATAGCAGGTCGGCCGGTGCGAAACACCAAACCCGACACGCCCTCGGTGGCTTTTACACGAATCTGTTTAACATCTTCGTCTGGCATGCCGTAAGCCGGAGGAGTGCCAACCAGCTCACCGGTTTCGCGGTCCAGAAGGAGGAAACAGCATTTTTCGGCTTGCAGGATCATAGCAACGCGGGCCACAAGGCGCTTCAGTGTATCCAGGAACTCAGATGGAGAAGTTACCGGAGTGGGAGCCGCTTCCGCGGGAGTTTCTTCAGCCTTGCGCCGCAGCTCCTGATAATCTTGTTGGAGCTTTTCGTACTTAGATTTAAGTTCGTCGTACCTAGCCTTCCAGTCCTCGAGCTCTGTTGTGGAAATTGCCATTTGGCTCTATAACCTCATGATAAAGGCTGTTACGAAATTTATTTAAGGTGGCAGAAGGGGCAGTAAAATATATTCGCTCCTCCTGATCCGCCTCAGCAGGGGTCCTTCGTTCGGCGGTAAGTGGAAATTGCACAGGGATTATACCATACAAATGTTGAAAGCGTCAACTTGATGTGCTTTTGAGCTGTTGACATTGTTGAATGCCGATGGTAAAATCATCACCGGTGGATTAGCACTCTAAACCTGAGAGTGCTAATTTAGGAAGCAAGAGCACTTCGGCAGTTTGCTGAAGCCGTTTTAAGGCAGCGTTCTCGCACACTGAGAAACTGAAACAGGAGGTGACCCCCTTTGATAAAACCCCTTGCCGATAAGGTAGTGGTTAAACCGGCCGAGCTCGAAGAGACCACCTCCGGAGGGATCGTCCTTCCGGATACGGCGAAGCAGAAGCCCCAAACGGGTACCGTGGTGGCTGTGGGTCCAGGCCGCGTTTTGGACGACGGAACTCGCAAGCCGCCTGAGGTTAAAGTCGGCGATGTTGTTATCTATGCCAAGTACGGCGGCAACGAGGTTACGATAGACAACGAGGATTACATTATTCTGGATGAGGATTCCATCTACGCCATTAAGGAGTAGCTCATATCCAGGCTCACGACGGAAGGAGGTAAGCAACACACATGGCGGCTAAAATGCTGGTTTTCAACGAAGAAGCCAGAAGGGCTTTGGAGCGCGGTGTTAACACCGTGGCCAATGCTGTAAAAGTCACCCTCGGTCCGAGGGGGCGCAACGTGGTTCTGGACAAGAAATGGGGATCGCCCACCATCACCAAAGATGGTGTGACGGTGGCGAAGGAAATAGAGCTGAAGGACCCATACGAGAACATGGGTGCCCAGCTGGTCCGAGAAGTGGCTTCCAAGACCAACGATGTTGCTGGTGACGGTACCACCACCGCCACTGTGCTGGCGCAGGCCATTGTCAACGAAGGCTTGAAGGTTGTGGCCGCGGGCGCCAATCCAATGGCTGTTAAGCGCGGCATTGAAATCGGAGTGCAGAAGGCGGTGGAGGCGATCAAGAAGCTGGCAATTCCTGTAACCGACCGCGAGGCCGTGGCCAACGTGGCTTCGATCGCCGGCAACGATCCTGAGATAGGAAGGATTATTGCCGACGCAATGGATAAGGTCGGCAAGGACGGGGTTATCACTGTAGAGGAGTCTAAAGGCCGTGAAACCACCCTCGAAGTGGTGGAGGGCATGCAGTTCGACAAGGGCTACATCTCTCCGTACTTCGTGACGGATCCCGAGCGGATGGAGGCCGTTTTGGAGGATCCTCTGATCCTCATCCACGAGAAGAAGATCTCCTCTGCGGCCGATCTGGTGCCCCTGCTGGAGAAGGTTGCATCTGCCCGCAGACCGCTGGTTGTCATCGCGGAGGACGTTGACGGCGATGCATTAGCCACGCTGGTTGTCAACAAGATCCGCGGCATTATCAACTGCGTTGCGGTGAAGGCCCCGGGCTTCGGCGACAGGCGCAAGGCTATGCTGGAGGACATCGCCATCCTCACCGACGGCAAGTTCTTGTCAGAGGACCTCGGCATCAAGCTGGAGAATGTGGATCTCTCCATGCTGGGCCGCGCTAAGAAGGTCACTGTTACCAAGGAAGAAACCACCATTGTGGAGGGCGCCGGTTCCCGCGACGCCGTTATGGGCCGCATCAACCAGATTAAGAAGCAGATCGAGGAGACCGACTCCTCTTACGACCGCGAGAAACTGCAGGAGCGCCTTGCGAAGCTGGCCGGCGGCGTTGCCGTGATTAAGGTTGGTGCATCCACTGAAACCGAGCTGAAAGAGAAGAAGCATCGGTTTGAGGATGCTCTTTCGGCTACCCGCGCGGCGGTGGAGGAGGGCATTGTCCCGGGCGGCGGCACCACGCTGGTCAACGTGATTCCGGCTCTTACTGAGGACGGCCTGAGCGGCGACGAGCTGATCGGTTTGAACATCGTGAAGCGCGCTCTTGAGGAGCCGCTGCGATGCATCGCCAGCAACGCCGGCCTCGAGGGGTCGGTTGTGGTTGAGAAGGTGAAGACCCTCGAGAAGGGCATCGGCTTGGACGCTATTTCCTGCGAGTATGTAGACTTGGTGAAGGCCGGAATCGTTGACCCGGTTAAGGTTACCCGAAGCGCCCTCGAGAATGCGGCCAGCATTGCGGCCATGATCCTCACAACCGAAGCGCTTGTTGCCGAGAAGCCTGAAAAGGAGAAGAAAGAGGGCACCAGCCCGGGCAACTACGACTACGACATGTAACCCCTGTTTCCAACTGCGGGGTGCGGGTGCAGGGCCTGCGCCCCGCAGTTCTTGCGGAGCCGAAAATGCCCATTTTCGAATTCCGCTGTAAAGAGTGTGGACGCAGATTCAGCCTGCTGGTTGGCGTTGTTGCTGACTCAGACCCATTGGAGTGCCCTCGATGTCACAGCACCGACCTTGTTAAGCTTGTCTCGCGCTTCGCCCGTCCCCGATCCGAGGATGAAATACTTGATTCCCTGGCTGATCCCAGCAACATTGGAGATCTGGACGAGAACGACCCCAAGAGCATCGCCAGGTGGATGAAGAAGATGGGAAAGGAGATGGGCGAGGACTTCGGCGACGAATTCGAAGAAGCGCTGGAGGAAGCAGAAGCCGAAGAAGCAGAAGGAGAGGGCGGCGAAGAAGGCGCACCATCTCCAAGCTCCGAGCTGGATTAGAAGCCTTTTGCGAAAGCGGCTTTTCTCTGTTTGCTCCGGCGTTCCCTTTCGAAAAGCACTTTTTAGGAGGTTTCGGATGTCGAGCGCATCCGGGCTAGTTTCTTTCTTACCGACTCCACTTTCCCCTCAAGCGTGCTCGGTTTATCCCGTCGATCGTCGATCTTCAGTATCGTGTAAACACGTTTAACACCCTTTGCGAAACAGCTTTCATGCATTCGCCGGGCAACTTCCAGCAGTTCAGCAAGGTCGCCCTCCAGGTTGGTGCCCATGGCAGTCAGCTCTGTTTTCAAGCCGGAACTTTCGGCAATTCGCGTTGCCTCGGCGATGTATTCGCTGGCGCTGGTGGTCCCCGTGCCAAGCGGGATTATGGTGATCTCCATAGTTGCCATTACTCGGCTCCTTTCTTGTTAGAGCGCCCGTCTTTTTATTTGCGCCTGCGGGGGTGCTTACCTACCGCAAAACACAGCTGTTTGAACTGTGAGGCTGTTAAACAAAACAGCCCCATGCGAACTTCATCCGCAGTGGGGCTATGATAATGCTAAACCGGTTTTTGCGCTCTGCACGCCGAATAAAATTGGCTCCCTAAGCAAGTTAAAAGACAGAACCTTCCGGGCGGTATTTGAGTTTCCTCCCCGCAGCAAAGCGCCTAAGTCAGCAAGCCATAAGGCATTAAGGCTCTATCGCAACCCCATC
>JBMFPP010000111.1:0-7659 GCA_049969055.1 Armatimonadota bacterium
GACTGCCGTATATGGTACCCGCTTCCCCGCGGGTCTGCGTCTGGGTTAAAGCAGGAGATCAGGCGCGCTTTCTGGTACGGCTTGATCTCACCTGTACACCAGAGGACTCCGAAGAGTAGTAATCCGCCGAGGAGGCACAGAAACAGGTGCCTCACCTTGGCTCCGGCCATATAGGTTAAGCCGAACCAGAGACTGACCAAAACCAAGGATGTGCCCATATCAGGCTGTTTGAAGATGAGCAAAGTTGGCAGTGCTATGTGCAGAAGCGACTTGGCGAGGCCCGAAAAGGAGCGTATCTGATCGCCCAGCCCGGCGAGATATCTAGAAAGGGTGATGATTACAGCTAGTTTCGCAATCTCAGAAGGTTGAAGGTTAAACGGGCCGAGCGGAATCCACCTCTGAGCCCCTTTTGCTTCGCGGCCGATGACGAGAACAAGCAGGAGAAGGAGGATATTGCCCAAGTAAATCCAACGAGACGCTCCTGCAATCGTGCGGTAATCAGCGATGGTCATGCCTATGAGGCCGGCAGTTCCGATCATTAAACCTAGGGCTTGTTTGGTTACAAGTATGATGGAGGAGCTGTAAACCATAGATGCACTGCGGATGATGACCAAACTGAACCCTATGGTTGTTGCCGTAACTGCAAGTAAGGGGATATCTAAAACTTTGGCAATGCGCTGTGCCTGCAAAGGAGTCTGCATCTTCCCGTTTTTTTATTCTGTTTTGGTTTGATCGATTCCTGTACACAGCTTTTCAGAGTTCTGCCGCGGAACCGATGGGTACCCTTGTCGGAGAGGCAGATCATCTTCCGCTTATAAGAGATGGGTAAAGGCAAGTTCAAAACTCGGCAAGCGTTCTGCAGGTGAAGCTGATTCTCAACGTTCACCCCTCTGTTGGTTTTGATTTCGTTCCCATCAAATGCTCTCTTCTTTGAGAGGTCCTGACCAGCATCCGCGAATAGACGCCGCGGCCGTAGATTGATATAATGGAGCTGCCATAGGCGGCGCTCTCTGCCCGTATCTTGGAGTTTTGCGGCCTCCCACATGACAGCGAAGTTAACAAAGCCTCCTTCCCTGCATCCCCATCGGCGTGCGGGAAAACCCTGGCGCTTTTTCGGCAGGTCCGCGCACCGACGAGTCTGTTCAATCGCTGGTGTGTTGTGGACGGTAGGTGCAGTACTGCTGATTGCGCTTTCTTCCTGTGCAAAGCGCGGTGCGGATGTTTCTGCCACACCGCCCCGAGCGGGAGCAGTCAGTGTGGCTATCAACCCGAAGGTTGCCTATCGGGATGCCGCGGGGAGGCCGCTTTGGGAAGCAGTGGCGAGAAGATCTACAGCGTCGCAGAACCCATCAACCATCCGCTTGGAGGGCGTAAAAGCCACGCTGTATACTAAGGGCGAACCAGCATGGTTCTGCTACGCTCCGATTTTAATCGCGCAGCGCCCCTCAGAGCGTGTGGTCTTCTCGGGCGGTGTGCGCATCAAATCTGCGGATGGGAAGCAAACCTTCAATGCTCGCACGGTAACTTGGGATGCCGAAAAACAGATGCTCTACGGAGAAGGGGATGTGACCGTAACGCTGGAGAACACCAAAATCAGCGGGCAGAAGTTTGAGGCAAGCACATCCGACGGTTCGTGGAGGGTTATGGGTGAATCTCAAGTTCAATTCCTCCGCTAGAGTGAGGTAGCTTTATGTATGCAGTGCGAAGATTGTTCAAACCTATTACCAAACTGGGGATTTTCTCGGTGTGCTTTGCGGTGCTCACAGCGGCGCATGCGCAGAAGCAGTCCGCTCAGCAGTACATGGACGTTGTTATACGCGCAGACACGTTCCGCGGCAACGCCAAGCGCAAACCGATGGTGATGGAAGCGCTTGGAAACCCGAAGCTCAGCGCCCCAGACTCTCAGGTAACCGCAGACCGTATGTCTTTCGTGGTTGCCGGTGAAAAGGGGATAACGTCCGCTAAGGCAGAAGGCAATGTCTCTCTGCGCACCCGCCTCCGGTCAAAAACCGCCGCCGGTGAAACAACTGATACAGTTATCACCGGAACAGCCAATCTGCTCAGCATGGACCGCACCGCCGGCATTACGCAACTGCTCGGAAACGTGAAAATTCGCTCCGAAAGCAGTGACGGTAGGGTGCTTACCGCTTCGGCTCAGAAGGCCACTATCTACCGAAGCCGCAACGAGGCAGTCCTGGAGGGAGGCGTTACTTTCACGCTGACGGCTCCCGGCAGTTTGGAAGGGCCGGCAACATTCACTGGTGAGACGTTTGTCTACAACCTGTCAACCGGGGAATGGTCGCTGCGCGGCACTCCGCAGTCGCAGCCAAATTTGCACTTCAAGGCTAAGGGATCAAAATCAGGTGAATGAGGTGGAACTCGCAACCGACAATTTGGTCAAATCATATCGGGGGCGAAACGTGGTTGACGGCGTCTCCATCGGGGTGCGCCGAGGGGAGATCGTCGGCCTTCTGGGTCCGAACGGCGCCGGAAAAACCACCACCTTCTACATGGTGGTCGGCCTGGTGAAGCCGAAATCTGGCAGGGTGTTGCTCGACGGCAGAGACATAACGCGCCTTCCTATGTACCAGCGGGCGCGCCTAGGCATCGGCTACTTGGCCCAGGAACCATCAATTTTCCGAAGATTAACTGTGGCAGAAAACATCCTCCTCGTGCTTGAAATGCTTGGCGTTCCCAAAAAGCAAAGGATGGAGAAGCTGAACTCACTGCTGGACGAATTGAATATAGGGCACCTGAGGGACCAAATCGGTCAGTCGCTTTCCGGCGGAGAGCGGCGCCGTGTGGAAATAGCAAGAACCCTTGCCGCCAACCCGTCATTCGTGCTCCTCGACGAACCGTTCACAGGGGTGGACCCAATAGCCGTGCACGATATTCAAGATCTGGTTGTGGGACTTAAACAGCGGAATATCGGCGTTCTGATTACAGACCACAATGTCCGCGAAACCCTCAGCATAACCGATCGCGCCTATATAATCTACTCCGGGAAGATTCTCACATCCGGCGTCTCTGCTCAGCTGGTAAACGATCCAGTTGCACGCGAGAGATACTTGGGTGAAAGGTTTGAATTGTAAAGGTGTGCATTCTTGACCGCTACGTATTCAAACAGTTGGCCCCGACTTTTGCTTGGGGCGTGGGGGCGTTCACCGTTTTGATGCTGGGCACCCAGGCGCTCTATGATCTGGCAAAGCTGGCCGCCCAAGGTGCTCCTTTCGGAGCCATAATACGCTTGTTCCTGCTGGGATTGCCATCAATCATCGTGCTTACGTTTCCGATGGCAATGCTACTTGCGGCACTCCTCGGTTTCACAAGGCTTTCATCCGAAAACGAGATCTCGGCTCTCTACGCCTCCGGAGTCAGCTTGTACCGCGTGCTTGTGCCGGTGGTCGTGGCGGCGAGCATTGCCGCAGTACTCACTTTCGTGTTCAACGAGAAAGTGGTTCCGGTAACCAGCGCTTCCGCATACGAGATACGCAGTGAGATTTCAAAGTCGGCCGCACCGAAGCGGGCCGTTATAATGCCGGAATACGAAGCCAACGAGCTAACCAGATTGGTGGTGGCACAGCATTACAACCGGCGCAGGCAAACTATGGAGCTGGTAACCTTCTTCGTTTTCAAGCGCGGCAAGCTGGTCGGTTATGTGGAGGCCCAAGAAGCGCAGTACGACGGCGCCGGAAAGTGGATCTTCCGCAAAGGCACCACTGTTGTTCCCGGAGAGCGCGGCTACCTCACCGCCGGCTTTGAACAGCAAACCTTCACCCTCCACCGCACGCCCGCTCAAGTGGCTCAACTGCAAACCAAACCGGAGAACCTGAGCTTTCGCCAGCTTCAGCAGCTCATAGCGACTCAGGAGCGCCTCGGCGTTGATACACTTGAACTGCAGGTGCAGTTGCACGACAAAATAGCACTGCCGTTTGCGTGTCTGGTTTTCGCGCTCATCGGGGCGCCGCTTGGCCTTCGGCCGCATAGAGGAGGTTCTGCACTTGGCCTGGGCTTAAGCATTCTCATCATATTTGCCTTCTACGTTTTCGGGCACTATATGCACATCCTTGGTGCCAGCGGGTCCGTATCGCCAGCCGTGGCTTCGTGGCTGCCGAACATGGTGGGCTTAGCGGCTGGAATCGGACTCAGCATCAAAGCTCCAAAGTAGCCGGTATGAGGTACTCACTGCTCTTCATAGTCGTGTGGGTGCTGGGAAGCGGCGTTATAGCCTACTTGGGAGACAAAATCGGCCGGCGCATGGGCAAACGCCGCCTTTCCGCTTTTGGACTGCGGCCGAGGCACACGGCTACACTGTTCACCGTGACGACGGGCATGCTTATCGCGTTCCTCACCCTCAGCGCCATCTATATGGTCAACCGCCGAGTTGCCGTGGCTATCCTCCGCGTTGAGGATCTGCTTCGCACCAAAGCTGACATCGAGGCTAAAAACCGAAAGCTGTCTGTGCGCTACCGTCAAAGCCAGGCGGAGCTGGCCGAGAGCTTGAGAAGGGTATCTAGCGCTCAGGCCGCCGCAGAGCGCGCCGAGCGGGAAAGAGATCGGGAGCTCGAACGGGTTAAAACTCTGCGTCGGCAGATCCTTCAAAGAACTAAGGAACTAAAGCTTCTATCTGTCGAAGTTAGAGCTCTGCGCACGGCGGCCGAACAGGCTGAGGCGCGCGCAGAACTATCCAGGCGGGAACTGGCGGCGGTGCGCAGAAGCCTTGAGGATGAAAGGCGCCGTCTGGCCACGGCTGAATTCCAGCTTCGAAGCGCGGAACGGAGAATTCAAGAGGCTGTGGCACGCGAGCGCGAAGCCCGCGCCGCTGAGCAGGACGCTGCAAGACGCCGAACCGAGGCGGAGAAGCGAGCTGGGGAGCTAGAAACCCAGGTAGCCGCCAAAACCGAGGACCTGCGCCGTGTGTCATCCGACTTGGAACGCACAAGCCGAGAGTTAAATCGAACTCGGGAAGAGCTGAATCGGGCAAAAGAGACGCTGGACCAGGTCCGAAAAGAGCTGGAGGAAGCCCAAGCATTTGAAAGATGGGTAACCCGCGGCGCCACAATTATTCGGCAGGCGCCTATTATATTCCGCGCAAACGAAGAGTTGGCACGCCGCGTTGTTTACAAGCCCGACTCCGCGGAAAAAGTGCGGGACGACTTCGCGCGCCTTCTTGCGGTTGCCGATGTAGTAGCCGCCCAAAGGGGAGCGGCGCCGGTTGTTGCAGGGGGGCGAACCGTAAAAACTGTTTCCATTACCGTCCCAGGTTACCAGTCCGACCTTTCGGAAGAACAGCAGGTGGAGCTGTTGGCCAAGAACATTGCACGGGAGGGCCGCGACGTAGTGCTTAGGGTGGTAGCCGCTGCCAACACCGTTCAGGGCGAACCTGTGCAGGCAACGCTGGATGTTAGACCCAACCTCCGAGTGTTCCGCAGAGGTGAGGTAATAGCAGAAACTACAATCCCTCCGCACACACCCGAGCCAAGAGTTTTGGAGGCCGTTCTCAACCTCCTGCAGGTTAAAACAAGAGCGGCGGCGCTGGAAAAAGGAATGCTTCCAACGCCGTCCGGCACCCTGGGTGAAGCCAGTTGGGACCAAATACTGCAGGCGGTTCGCCGCGCGACCATGCGCCGCTCGCCGTGCCGGATTCAGGTGTTGGCGGCCGCCGACGTTTGGACTGCAGACCCCCTGCTTATCCTGCTGAGGGTGCAGTAGAACTGCGCCGTCACGCCTCAAAACCCGCACCCAAGAGAGAGGAGCAGAAGCGATTTTTGCACCCTCAGTGAAAGCCTTTGTCTCCGAAGAGTCCTGCTAATCCAAAAGCGAACAGCGGCCTCGCCTTGCTGATCGCTGAGTACTCCTAACGGTTCTGCAAGGCGAAGACCGCTGTGTACCTTCAGGCTTGGTCAGTAACTCCGGTTTTCGGCAAACGCCTTATGGAGGCGTCGGCATATCCATCCAGACGTTTCCGTTCTTACTGCTTTTAACTGCAGTTTCAACGAACGCTATGCCCATCCAACCATCGAGCACGTTGGCGTACTTGGAGCCGTCTGCAGACCAAGGCCGGCCCTCCTCCCAAGCCCGCACATCTGCTTCAAAGCAGCGATGCAGGCGTGCAAAAGCGTCGTGGAACGCCTCTGGGTGACCGGATGGAATGGTCGGCTCTGCCATCAGGTCTGCCGGCAGATCCTTCAAGAAGCCGTCGTTCGGCTTCACGTCACCGCGCCAATACACGCGGTCCGGCTGGCCCTGTAGGCAGATGGTAACCTTCTCCGGCTCCTCCTGCCTCCAGATCAAACTGCCTTTTTCGCAGTTGATCTCGATTCCCAGATCGTTCTTGTGGCCGATGGCGATTTGGGAGGCTCGAATCAAAGCCTTGGCGCCGTTAGAGAGCTCGCAGTACACCGTGAAGTGATCGTCAAGCTGTCGGCCCGGCACGAAAGTCTCGAGATACGCACTAAGCCGCTTAACCTCCAGGCCCGTAACATACCGAAGCTGCATCAACGCATGCGTGCCTATATCGCCGCCGCAGTTGCTGACTCCCGCCCGCTTTGGATCGACGCGCCATTCAGCCTGCATACTGCCGGTATCCTCTGTGCGGGTAGCCAGCCAACCTTGCAGGTAGTAGGCGTCAACCCAGCGCACTTCTCCAAGCAGGCCGCTCCGGATAATGAACCTGGAAAACCGGCTGGTCCAATGGCCTATGTAGGTGTGCGCCACGCCGAATGGTATGTTCTTCTCTCTAACTGCCTGCACCAGCTTCGTGGCATCCTCAAGGTTGGTTGTGAGCGGTTTCTCGCAGAAAACGGGTATGCCGGCGTTGATCGCCTTCATCGCAGGGTCAAAGTGAAGATGGTTGGGTGTAACAATCAAGATGTAATCCAGGCGGTCTGGACCGAAGGGCTTGCCTATCTGGTCCTGGATCATCTCGTCGTAGTTTCGGTAACCCTTGATTGGGTAAGGCCACTCCTCGGCCATTTTCAGAGCCAGATCTGGGTCCGGGAACAACGCGCCGGCAACAACCCGCCGGGTTCCATCGAAGTGAATGGCTTTCTGGTGGGGCTGTACGATAAACGCACCGCCGCCGCCACCCACTAATCCCACATTCAGCGGTCTCTGTGCCATAGCTACTCCTCTCGTTCCTCGTGTTAATTTGGTCCCGCTTCAGACAAGCGGGCAAAAGACCCAACGGAGCTTCACAGCCGCGCATTCAACAAATTCTCTACGGCACTGCTCCGCCGCATATTTACTTCTATCCGGAGCCGCAAAGTCCTTTTCTGCTCCCGATGGATTTCGCACAGCAAGCTCGGTAGGAAAAGAACAGATAATGCGGAGAAATTATATTCGGGCGCCAACTAAACACTGTGCAGGCCCACAATTCGCCGTAAGGAGGCAACCATGCTTAGAAGCTACCGAGTTTTTGTGGGGATGCTGCTGATTCTGGCGGCTGCAGAGACCGCATTCTGCGCCCCCAAGGTCCGCATCATGCCCCCAGATCGCTCTGCATTTGCGGTGGGGCAGTGGTTTGACATACGCGTCGAGGCCAGTGGAATAACGGGAGACACTTACGAGTTCAAGGTGGAGATAAACGGTCAGCCTGTGGATATGATCAGCTGGGCGCGTCCGGAGTTCACATCCACTGGCGCTGGGCGGCGGGAAGTC
>JBMFPP010000112.1:0-7632 GCA_049969055.1 Armatimonadota bacterium
GGTTCAGAAAGGGCTTTTTCAGCCATGGGTGGTTAAATTGGATCGATCGGTTTTGTGTATTTCACCCCGACCTTGTATCCGCCGTTGTTTTGTTCCGGACTGCACCAAACAACCTGTACTTCGCCGCGAGATGGGATGTCGTTCTCCTGCAGAATGCTGTAACGAAGCAGAGAACCGCTTTCGAAAGGGACAGGGGATGCCAGCATCATCCCGCCGACGCTGTAGTTCACAACTTGAATTCTCGGCAGGTCGGGATATCCCTCCAAAACCAATTCAACCTTGTGCCGGGGAACGTGGCGCGGGTGCGCACGCAGTTGGGAACGGCTGATGAGTGTGGGTTTGGCAAAGCGCACATTGCTGCCTCGAACGTAAAGCACGGTGCTTTCAAACAAGTATACGCCGTCCCAGGCTTTAATTACGATGGTTACAGACCGCCCCGGGGTTAGGCTCACAGAGCTTGGTTCGACCACCTCCGCCGCGAAAAGATCCTCCAGTTCGAACAGGATTTGTGCCTGGACGGCGGTATGGAAGTCTTCCGCTGGATGAATTAGAATTCGACGCCCTGCGGAGAAAAGCGGCTCGCTTTTGAATGCGGAAAACTCTCGCTCGGTTCTACCGCGGCACAGCTCCCGGATAATAAGAGCAAGCACACTGGGATTGAAAGGTATCTCAAGGTAGGCATCTTCGCCGCACTGCGGTCCGAACGCGGCATCTCCGATTACAATAATTTTTAGGTTGGGTTGAATGCTTTTCAGCGAATCCACAAAAGCGCTTTTGCTGGATCTATAACCTTTGGGATCCCATACTACAGCATGGCAGGTACGCTCTTGAAGGGTAGAAGGTACCTTTTTAGCATCTGAGATGGCTTCTCCCTCAATGCCGTACCTGCCGAGCGTGTGGAGACAAAGCTCCGAAAACGATCGGCGGCCGCTTATGATCAATACATACACGCTCGGTTCACCTTTGCATCCCGAGAGCAAGCACCCGAGGTATTTGGGAAGCATTGGGGGAGAACAGTGTACTTTTGTGTTGCTTAAACCCCTCTGAGCCTCCTAATGGGCATGAATTGTGCAACAGTTGAAACTGTGGTGTAAAGATTTTATAACCTTTTTAGGGCAGTTTGGTAAAGCCAACAAAGCCCTGGACGTTTAAGGTATTAACTTTTTAGGGTAACAAAGAGTGCAGGCGCCGAAATGAGCAAGATCTTGGTAGTGGACGACGATTTCAGCACCCGCCAGCTGGTGCGCAAGGTGCTCCAAAAGCATCATTATGCTGTTATTACCGCGGCCAATGGAGTCGAAGCATGCACTAAGGCCGCGGTAGAGCGTCCTGATCTCATAATTTTGGACATCGAAATGCCCGATCAAGACGGCTTCGAAGTCGTTCAGCAGATTCGGCGGTTTTCTACGGTACCCGTGCTTTTTCTTTCGGTGCGCTCTGAAGACATCGATGTGGTGCTGGGGTTGAAATTGGGCGCCGACGACTACCTCACCAAGCCTTTCAGTGAAGCAGTCCTGCTGGCCAGAGTGGAGGCCGCACTTAGAAGAGCCAAAAAGTTTTCATCAAAAGAGGCACAGGAACGAGTGATCCGCATACAAGACGTTGAAATCGACACTGAAGCGTGCGAGGTGCGCCTCTCTGGAAAACCCATCAAGCTCACGGCTACTGAGTACAAAATCCTCAAATATTTGGCAGAAAACAGCGGCAGGGTGCTTGACCGTGACAGAATCCTCGACCACATATGGGGTGATGGTATAGAGAGTTTCTGTTCGCGCGCCGTGGATGTGCACATAGGGCGCCTACGCCGCAAACTTGGGGATAATCCGGAAAGCCCCTGATACATCGCCACAGTACCAGGAATGGGGTATAAGATGCTGAGATGAAGGTCGTTCAATACAACAACATTTTGAGTGTCTCCTCACCCCCCTTGGATGAGGATTCTTTACGGAGCCTGTACCTATCACAGATCGATGCCAAACTTCACAGGCTTCAGCTGGCTTTATCTGCCTGCGAGCGATTCCCCAGCGAAGAGCGGCACATCCGGGATGTATACCGGCTTTTCCACAACTTGGCCGGTTCTGCAGGGTGCTACGGATTCCCTCAAGTTAGCTGTATAGCCCAGGAGTGCATGCGGGAACTTAAGATGCACCAATCTCGAGGCCTATCCGACTTTGAGGAGCTGATGCGCAGGCTTAGGGACAGTCTTGCCGCAATTCGCACGGTTTTCGATACGGTCCGCATTGAAAATGCTCAAACGCTGGAGCAGGCACGTCTTGAGAGCTCCCAGCCGGCATCGATAGACGGAGAAGGCGCGGTTATCTCTATCCTGCTAACAGACTCACCTTTCTGCAGGGATTTTGTCAGGGAGGCTTCCGAAAAGTTTGGGTTTTTGATGAAGATCACGGGGGATATGGACGAGTTTGAAACCGCGTTCAGGACCGAGACCCCCAATGTTTTGGTTTTGGACTCCCAGGGTAAACCGGAGGCCCGAAGTGCTCTTGTGCACCTCCGCTCTGTTTTTCCTTTCTGCCCCATCCCAGCGGTACTGATTGGCTCTGACCAAAGGCTCGTTGCAGAGTTTAGTGAGGTAGGGCTGGGGCCGTTAATACCGATTTTCGGCTGGCCTGCGCATCCCGAAGTTGCGGTCGTGGTTGAGAACGTTGTTGAAATCCACCGCACTGCATGCGGTAATTCCGTCCGCGATCGAACCACTGGCGTTTACAACTCCCAGTATTTTCGAGAACAGCTTGAGAAAGAGCTTCGACGGTCGCGCCGCTATCACCATCCGCTTTCTCTGGCGGTTTTGGACATCGATCACTTCGCCAACTACAACGCTGTTTACGGTCCCGTCGTTGGGGATGAAATGCTGATCCTCTTCGCTGGTTTCTTAGCGGCCCGCTTCCGAGGGACTGATCTGGTTGCTCGAATACACGAGGACTGCTTCGCGGTATTGATGCCGGAATCCCTGCAGAGGCAGGCCCATCGCGCTGTTACCAGGATGCAAAACGAGCTTAGGCGCGCCAACTTGCAAACATCCGGCGGTATTCCGGTGGACGTGTGCTTCAGCGCCGGTGTGGCGAACTATCCAGCCAACGCCGATGGAGCAGAGAGGCTTATAGAGGAGGCTTTTGATGCACTCCGCCGTGCGAAGGATCACGGCGGCGGCCGCGTTTACTCATCGCGAAAGCACTTGGCTTGATGCCAGCCTTCATCCCCCCGTCCGCTTTCTTTGGGTGTGAAGTGGGTGCTTGGTTTTTCTCGCCCGCATGAAGCGTGGAACCAGGGGCGAGGGGAAGAACTTTCCTCCGCATTTCTTTGCAGAGACTGGTGCTTCGTGGTAGAATCGAATTGCAATGCTCCGCAGTGTTTTCACTGGTTTCGGCGTGCTTTCCGCGCTTTTGGGAACCGCATACCTGCTGGAAGCCGCCTTCTCGGTCGGCAGTAGTGCGGAGGTAAACACCATAGAACCGGATGTTGAGGAGGCGGTGGCCGCCTGCGAGCCGCCCGGCAACGGCGCCGGTCCGCTTTGGTGCTACGGCGCGCCGCTTCTGGTGCGGGAGGGAAGCACCGTTTTCGCAAGCATTATGGAAACGGGCGAAGGCGTCCCTCCCCTGTGCAACACCAGGTGGCGCCTGTACCGGCGCACATCTTCCGGCTGGTCCAAGGTCTGCCAGGCCAACGGGTTCCGCGAGAGGGAACCGTGCCCACTGGTTCTTTCTGGCCCGAACGAGCTTCTTCTTTCGGTTAATCCGTCTGTGGAGCCGCCGGGCACCAAGTACGGGCGCTGTGACCCGCATCTTCTGCAGTTCGATACCAGACGCCCGGAAGCGCCCTCTGCTGTGGTACGTCCCAAATGGAGCGGGAATCCGCGGTTTACCGACCACAGCTACCGAGGAATTGCATCCGACTTTTCACGAAAAGAGGTGTTGCTCCTCAACATCGGCGACGAAGCCGGCAACCAGTACTGGAGCTTCCGCGACGGTTCAGGGCAGTTTGTTGCATCCGGTATTATAAAGTTTCCAATCAGGGCCTGCTATCCGCAGGCGGCGCTTCGAGGTGGAGCCGCGCACGTTATGGCTGTCGGCGATATCGTGGAGCCGCGGGAGGAGTGGCGCTCTTACAAGCTTGAGAAGACCGGCTCCTCTTGGGACTATGTATTCCGCAGGCTGTTCTATACCTGGTCGCCGGATATCCGAAGGCAGGGTTTCGCTCCTCCAATTGAAATCGAAAATGTGGAAGATACTGGAGGGCATATTGTCAATCTGGATTTGTACGTCGACGCGGGAGGGACCGCATATCTTCTGTATCTGAAAACCAACACTGCGAAGATACTGAGAGACCGCTTTTTCCCGGACCTCAAGATAGCCACCTCACTGGAGCTTGTGAGAGTGTCCTCCGGGAAGGTGGTTTCGCACACCACACTGCTTTCGGGCGGCGAAGATGCAGCCGAAACCCCCACATATGCGCGGTTCCACTCCGCCCCGGACGGGTCTCTGTACATAGTGTACGCAGTGAATGTCCGCCGGCCGAACGGTGCCGACGTTCTGCAGAACAGGCTTTTCAAGCTTGATCCAAAACAACTTGCCAATCCAAGCGGAGAGTCTCGGCAGGCGGTTTACGACAAGCCGCGGGAGGAGTATCTGCTGAATTTGAAGGAACCGTTCAGCGTATTTTTCACCGCCGCGGCGCGCGGGGGCAGTGAACCTTCTTGGCTGCTTGACCTGTTTGGCTCCGGCAGGAGTCAGACCGTTCTGCGCTATGCACGCATATCTGTGCCCAAGGCAAGGAGCCTTGTCAACAGAGCGGATTGAGCAGTGGTTTTAGCCGATAAGCGCAGAAGCGGCGGGGCCTGAAACTGCAAACCGAGTTGAAATACCACAGCCAAGAAGTTTTGACGTTCAATTAACTGCCGTTGGTTTGTCAAAACTTCTTGCGGGAAGTTTTGGTGTTCAGTTAGTCATTTTTGTTTGCCAAAACTTTTTGTCTTAACTGCTCCGCCAAAACGACGAAGAAAAAGAAGGGGCGGAATGGAGCTACTTCCGTGATCAGCAAGAGTTCGCTGGCTATTTTAGGCGGCAGTCGCATAAGAGAAAAGCCGTATCCTTCTTGGCCTCGCTCCCACCGCATTATCGAGGATGTGTTGTTCGCGCTTTGGAAAAGCCTTTGCAGTCCCCGCACCAAAGCGTCTAAGGAAACCGACCTCGTTTCCCGTTTTGAACGCGCGTTTGCAGAGCTTCACGAGGGCGGCACTGCAACCGCCTTTCGCAGTGGCAGGGAAGCTGTGCGGAGCGCAGTGCTTCTGCTTGGTTTGTCGTCCGGAGACGAGGTGATACTGCCTGCCTACGCCGATCCTTCCGTGGCGGCGGCAGTGCTGGAAACCGGTGCGATTCCGGTTTTTGCGGATGTTGATCCTGCCACACTAACTTTGGATCCTTTCTGCGCCGAGCTTAGCGTTACCAGGCGCACCCGGGCGATTGTGGCATTCCATTTTGCGGGCCAGCCTGCGGATATGGATCGGCTGATGGCGGTTGCCGACCGCCATGGGCTTTCGGTTTTGGAGGATGCCCGCCACGCGCCTTTGGCTCGATGCGGCCCACACAGTGTTGGCACATTCGGAACCGCGGCGTGCTTCTCTTTTGAAGCAAGCAGAAATATAGCTGTAGGTCAAGGCGGTTTGATTTTCAGGCACGCGGCAGAGGCACCCAGGGCGCATTCCGAAGCCGCAAATGCCCTTCGGTTCCACCCAGATAAAACCCCGGCGCTTAACCACACGGCCAGAATGACGGACGAGCAGGCTTTGTTGGGTCTTGCCCAGTTGGACCGCGCCGAACTGCTGGCAGCAATAAGAGAGCGCGGCGCGTCCATCCTATCTTCCGCGCTTGCGGAGGTGGAGGGGTTTGCACCCATCTCGCGCGCCGTATACACCACGCGCCATGCCTACAATCTGTTTGTGGTGCGCTATAATCCGGATGCGTTTCGCGGGCTGGACCGCCGCCGCTTTCTTATGGCCTTAAATGCAGAAGGCATACCCGCCCAACCGGGTTGGCCGTGCCCTGTGTACCAACTTCCTGCTTTTGCAAAGCATCATCCCCAAAACGGCACCAAAGCCGCAGAGGCCGCCTGCCGTGAGGTTGTTTGGTTTCCACAGAATATCCTTCTTGCAGGCCCGGACGATATTCACGACGTGGTGCGCGCGGTGGAAAAGATACGTGAGCAGGCGGATGCACTGCTTTCCCGCACCGACTTGTGAACATTTCTCCGCCGAAAAGAGTTTGCCGATTGGCGTTTTTCGGCAAACTCCATTGCCTGCCTGGAGGACAGACGGAACCTCTCTGCTACAGCGATAGGTCCACCTTGTGCGCTTCTTCTATGAATGCGGCCAAAAGCGATATGCAGGACTGTATATCGTCTTTGTGAGCGGCCTCAACCGATGTGTGGACGTACCTCAGCGGTATGGATATACCTGCCACCGGCACGCCGGAGCGCACGCGTTGGATGGGGTCGGCATCGGTGCCGCCGCGGGGAAGGATCTCAAGCTGGTGTTTAATCCCACGCTCCTCTGCAAGTCTGCGCAGGAACGCCACAAGCTTGGGATTTGATATGGCACTGCCGTCCATCAGCTTTATGGCGGCGCCCTCGCCGAGCTGTGTTACCCGGTCCTGCTCCGAACTGCCCGGTACATCCGCCGCCAACGTTACATCGATTGCAATGCCGATGTCCGGTTCCAGCCCGTAGGCGGCAGGCATGGCAAGCGCGTGGCACTCCTCCTGAACGGTGCCAACCGCAAACACCTCGGCGATGTGGGGGTGCGCCTGCCTTGCCGCTTCAATAAGCACGAAGGCGCCCACTCTGTTGTCCATAGCCTTACAAGAGACCATGTTTCCCACCTGGCAGAACTCGCGTTGTACAGTAACCGGCGCCCCTATTTCCACCTCTGCGGCAACTTCGTCTTTGGTCAGCCCCAGATCGATGAAAAAGTCGCTGATTCTCGGAACCCTTCGCCTGTCTTCATCATCGGCAACGTGGATAGGCTTCACAGCTGGCATAACGATGCCGACAAAGTCTTGGTTTTTTCCCTGAACAATAACGCGCTGTGCCGTAAGTGCGCGAACATCAACTCCACCGATGTTCACAACCCTTAGAAATCCCTTGTCGTCGATAGCGTTGACGTAGAAGCCGATTTCATCTATGTGTGCGGCCAGCATCACCCGCGGTCCCCCTTGGCCGGGGCAGTGGGCGATCACGTTTCCCATCGGGTCGGTTTTGATCTCGCGTGCAACGGGCGCCATTTCTCGCGCAAACACAGCCCTTACCCGTTCTTCGCGGCCCCCGAGGCCCGGGGTTTCGCAAAGCTCTTTAAGAAGCTCCAGTCGCATTCCCAAATTACCCCCTCCGAACAATCTTTCAGCGTTCAAACTGCCTCTCGCGTATATTTCTTCGGCTCGGTGGGTGTTAAAACCTGCGCTGGGAGGGTGTGCTTGAAGGAAACTGCCGCTCAAGCGCTTGTTGTGCCGATTGATTTGCAGGGATGAACGTTTATATTTCGTGGAGGTACAGGCTAACACCCTTGGTGAAATTGCATTGGAAGGTAAAAATGAGGCGCTTGGTTTCGAGATCTTGCATCCTGGCTTT
>JBMFPP010000113.1:0-7591 GCA_049969055.1 Armatimonadota bacterium
CAGGGAAGGCATAAAGCGCAAACTCAAAGAGCTGATTCCTACTTACATGCCGTGGGGGTTAAGCGGCTGAAATCGGAACCAAGAAGTTGGTGGTCGGAGTCTAAACCTGTAGAGATTGTTAGATTCGAGTTGATAAGGGCCAGGAGGATCAATGTATGCGGGCCGCTGAGAGGTTGGCGGAGAAGATAGGAAGCAGGAAGGCCTCCATCACTGTTGTGGGTATGGGGTATGTGGGACTGCCGTTAGCTGTGGCTCTGGCCCAGGCCGGATTTTCTGTGAGCGGGGTGGACCTGGATAAGCAGAAAGTTGAGGGTATAAACAGGGGCCAGTCTCACGTGACAGATGTGCCCTCCGAGCAGTTGGCCGCTCTGGTGGCGAAGGGTCTTTTGTCAGCCACAGCCGACTATGCTCCAGTTGCGCGCTCAGATGCCAGCATAATATGCGTTCCAACGCCTTTTGGCCGCGCGAAGCAGCCGGATTTGAGCTATATTACAAACGCGGCTGAGGGCATAGCAAGGTACCTTCCAGACGCAGTGGCTTCCGGGCTGTTCCCGATGGTTATTTTGGAAAGCACAACCTATCCCGGCACCACGGAAGATATAGTACTGCCGATTTTGGAACAAACCGGCTTGCGACACGGCGAGGATTTTCTGTTGGCTTTCTCTCCGGAGCGAATCGATCCCGGGAATCCCAAGTTCAATGTGAGCAACACCCCCAAAGTTGTGGGCGGTGTGACTCCGGAGGCGACCGAAGCCGCCGCATCGCTGTACTCGTGTATAACACAGCAGGTCGTTCCCGTGTCTTCTCCGCGCGTTGCGGAGATGGCCAAGCTGTACGAGAATATCTTTCGCCATGTGAACATAGCGCTGGCGAACGAAATGTCTATCCTGTGCCAAGACATGGGCATAGATATATGGGAGGTTATAGAAGCGGCTTCCACCAAGCCTTTTGGCTTTATGCCTTTCTACCCCGGCCCCGGCGTCGGAGGGCACTGCATCCCTGTTGATCCGTTTTACCTAACTTGGAAGTTAACAGAGCTCGACAGGAAAGCCAGATTCATAGAGCTGGCCGGCGAGATAAACGACCGCATGCCGTACTGGGTGGTAGATCGACTGCAGAATGCTTTGAACGATCGCCAGAAAAGCCTTAAGGGATGTCGGGTTCTGGTGCTTGGAGTGGCTTACAAACGCGATATCGGAGACGTTCGCGAATCCCCAGCATTGAAGGTAATGGAGTATCTAGTGAAGAAAGGAGCTTCGGTTCGGTATCACGATCCTTACGTGCCGAAGTTTAGAACCGCTGTTGGAGAATTTAAGTCGGTGCCGCTTACCGACGCTGAGCTGCAGGAGGCCGACTCGGTGGTGATACTGACCGACCATTCCTGCATTCCATACGATAAAGTGGTAAAGCTCAGCAGGTTGGTGCTGGATACCAGGAATGTTCTGAAAGGCTTGAGGGAGGAAAACATAGTTAGGCTTTAAGGGCGTGCGCGGTGTATCCGGTGGCAAAAAGGCTGTTTGATACTATTTTCGCGCTTTTGGGGCTTGTTTTAACTCTACCCCTCTTTGCTGTTATCGCGCTTTTGATAAAGCGCGATTCAGAGGGCCCTGTTTTTTACCGCGCGCCCAGGGTTGGCAAGGACGGCAAGCCGTTCAAAATGCTCAAGTTCCGAACGATGGTGGCAAATGCGGATAAGATAGGCGGGCCGTCCACTGCCAACGATGACCCTCGGATCACTAGGATTGGGAGGTTTCTGCGTCGCTATAAGCTGGACGAACTGCCCCAGCTGATAAATGTGTTGAAAGGTGAAATGAGCTTTGTAGGCCCGCGTCCGGAAGTCCAGCAGTACGTAGATATGTACACGGATGAGGAGAGGGCGATTTTGAGTGTAAAGCCTGGGATTACCGATTGGGCTTCTCTTTGGAACTCCGACGAGGGAGCTGTTCTTGCTGGCAGTCCCGATCCCGAGAAGACGTACCTCGAGCTGATTCGGCCGACCAAGGTAAAGCTGCAGCTTGAATACGTGCGAAAGCGGTCTTTTCTGACGGACTTGGAGATTTTACTGCGCACGGTTATGGCAGTGGTATGCCGGTCAACTTCGCCGGCTGTGTCTGAGTTGGGAGGCAGCGATGGATCTACGCGAAGTGGTAATCAGGGAGGAGAGCCCTGAGGCTATAGATTCAACGGAGATGGTCCAGGTTGAAGAGTTGGCACTGCGTTTGCGCCGACACTGCGTGATGATGACGCACCGCGCCAAATCTTCGCATATAGGCTCTTGTTTTTCGGCCGTTGAACTTTTGGCGGTTTTGTACACCCGTGTACTGCGTGTGAATCCCAATCGGCCGGATTGGCCCGATCGTGATAGGTTTATAATGAGCAAGGGGCATGCCGCGGCGGCGTTGTATGCAACACTGGCCGAGGTGGGGTTCTTCCCTGTGGAGAAGCTGAGTGCTTTCTGCCAAAACGGCTCAAATATGCCGGGTCATGCCACACACAGTGCGGTTCCTGGAGTTGAGATATCAACAGGTTCGTTGGGCCACGGTTTGTCAATCGGGGCAGGCATGGCATTAGCTGCGAAGCGCGATAGGAGGGGATACCGGGTTTTCGTTATGTTGAGCGACGGTGAGTGCGATGAGGGCTCTACGTGGGAGGCTGCGCTTTTTGCTCCGCATCACAAACTCGATAACTTGATTGCAATAGTGGATTACAATAAGATCCAAAGTTTGGGCACGGTGAGGGAGGTTCTCGATCTAGATCCTTTGGCTGAGAAGTGGCGGGCTTTTGGGTGGGCTGTGAGAGAGGTGGATGGACACGACGTCCGCGCGTTGGTCGAGGTATTCTCGGCACTGCCGTTTGAGGTTGGGAGGCCAAGCTGTATAATTGCGCATACTGTTAAAGGCAAAGGCGTGAGTTTCATGGAGAACAAACTGCTTTGGCACTACCGATCACCGCAGGGGGAGGAACTGGAGAGAGCCCTTGCCGAGCTTGTAAACGGTAAGAAGCCACTGCCATGAGAAGCGCTTTTATTGAAGCTTTAACGGAGCTGGCGGAGTCCGATAAGCGTATAACGCTCATTGTTGGCGACCTGGGTTTCGGGGTGGTGACGGATTTCGCCAAGCGGTTTCCGAGCCAGTTTGTGAACGCAGGGGTTTCGGAGCAGAACATGACGGGGTTGGCGGCGGGAATGGCGCTCAGCGGACGTATAGTGTTCACGTACTCGATTGGGAATTTTTCAACCTTGAGGTGTTTGGAGCAGATAAGAAACGATGTGTGCTACCACAAAGCCAACGTAAAGATTGTTGCCATCGGCGGTGGGCTGGCGTATGGTTCTTTGGGGATCTCTCACTACGCCACAGAGGATATCGCCGTTATGAGGGCTCTGCCAAATATGCGGGTGGTTGCTCCGGGAGATCCAGTTGAGGCGCGCCTTGCCGTGAAGGCTGTTGTCGAAGAACCCGGCCCGGTGTATCTGCGGTTGGGACGCGACAAAGAGCCGATCGTTCACCGTTATCCTCCGGAGTTTTTCATTGGGAAGGCAATAACGGTGAAGCCCGGGAAGGATATAACCCTCATTGCAACCGGCGGCATGCTCTACAACACCGTGAAAGCATCGGAAAAGTTATCAGCAATGGGGATAGATGCAAGGGTTTTGAGCATACATACTGTTGAGCCGCTGGACCGCGAGGCCGTGCTTTCTGCTGCAAGAGAAACCTCGGCTATCTTCACAGTGGAAGAGCACAGCACAGTTGGTGGGTTAGGCAGTGCGGTGGCGGACGTTTTGGCGGAGGCCGGCTGTGTTCCGGGTCGTTTTGTGAAACTTGGGCTTCCTCCCAAGTTTCCAGAAGTTGTAGGAGATCAGGAGTTTCTCAAGTCTCGCTACCGTTTGGATGCCTCAGGTATAGTGAGTAGGGTTTTGGAAGCACTGGGCGTTCAATGTAATACAGTAGTTGAAGGCACTGGAATGTCTATTTGAACGTGTTGTCTAGGGGGTTGAGTATGGAGTATCGTGTTCCGTTTGTTGATCCGCGCACGCACTACAAGCGGCTGAAAAACGAGATAGATGAGGCTATTGTTGGTTGTTTGTCGAAAGGCAATCTCATTGCAAGGCAAGAGCTTCGGCAGTTTGAGGAGAACTTTGCAAATTTTATTGGAGTAAAGTACGCCGTAGGGGTAAACAGCGGCTATCACGCTCTCCATTTTGCGTTGTTGGGAGCTGGGGTTGGCCCCGGAGATGAGGTCATAACAGTTGCTCATACGTTCGTGGCAACTGTATCGGCAATCGTTCACTGCGGCGCCAAGCCGGTTTTGATCGATGTGCGCGAAGATTACAACATGGACCCCGAGCAGATCGAACGGGCTATCACTCCGAGGACCAAGGCCATCCTGCCTGTGCACCTCAACGGCCGTGTTTGCGAAATGGATCCTATAATGGAGATCGCAGAGCGGTACAATCTGAAGGTTGTAGAGGATGCCGCTCAGGCGATAGGTGCTACGTACAAAGGCAAAAAAGCTGGCAGTTTTGGCGTTGCCGGATGTTTCAGCTTCTATCCGTTTAAGATCCTTGGGGGTTTTGGCGATGGAGGCGCGCTGACCACCAACGACCCCCACATAGCGCGCATGGCAACTCTCCTGCGCTATAACGGTGAAGATCGGGAGACCGGCGAGTACCACTATCACGGTTACACCGCCTTGCTGGACAATGTGCAGGCCGCGGTATTAGATGTGAAGCTGAAGCACCTCCCGGAGTGGATTCAGTACCGCCGGATGATTGCCCAGATGTACAGGGAGCGCCTTGACGGCGTTGGCGATTTGCACCTTCCGCACTACTGTGAAGACCATCAGTTTGACATCTACCAGAACTATGTGATTCGCACCAAGCATCGAGATGAGCTGAGACGGTACCTGCGCGAGAACGGGGTGGAGACTTTGGTTCACTGGCCCAAGCCGATGTGGGAGCATAAAGGCTTGGGTCTTGAGAACCCAAACCTTCCGGAGACGGAAAGCATCTGCCGCGAGGTGATTTCCCTCCCCATGAGCGCTGAAACCACCCCTGAGCATGTTGAAATAACCACCCAGTGCATACGCGATTTCTTCGCCAGGAGGGCTTGAAAAGGTGGCGCTTTCGTTGAGCGCTAGAGCGGCGCGCATCGTGCAGTCTGAAATTCGCGCCATGTCAATAGAGTGCGAAAGGGTGGGGGGTATAAACCTGGCTCAGGGGGTGTGCGATACGGAGGTGCCGCTTCCGGTGCGGCGCGGTGCTCAGCAGGCGATAGACGCCGGGGTAAACAGCTACACCAGATACGACGGTTTGAGGGAGCTTCGTGAGGCTATTGCTGCCAAAATGCGGGCTTACAACGGCATAGATGCCGATCCGGAAACCGAGATCACGGTAAGCGCCGGCTCCACGGGGGCGTTTTACTGCGCCTGCTTGGCCCTGCTGAACCCGGGGGATGAGGTTATTCTTTTTGAGCCCTACTATGGATACCATTTGAACACCATTTTGGCAGTTGAGGCAGTGCCTGCTTACGTAACCATGCATCCCCCGGACTGGAGTTTTGACCCAGAGGATCTGGAGCGCGTTGTTACTGAGCGCACCAAGGGTATTGTGGTGAATACTCCAGCAAACCCATCTGGTAAGGTTTTTTCTCGGGATGAGCTGGTTGCGATATTGGAGTTTGCTCAACGCCACGACTTGTTTGTGTTCACAGACGAGATATATGAGTACTTCCTCTACGACGGGCGCACTCACATAAGCCCGGGTTCGCTTCCCGGCGCTTGGGAGCGGACTATTACGATTTCCGGGTTTTCAAAGACCTACAGCATCACTGGATGGCGTGTTGGGTACAGCGTGTGCCAATCGCGCTGGGCGCAGATGATAGGTTACATGAATGATCTGATCTACGTGTGCGCCCCGGCTCCCCTTCAGTGCGGAGCGGCCTCCGGCATTCGGGAGCTGACTCCGGAGTTTTACACCGAACTGGCACGCGAATATACCTCGAAGCGCGACCGCATCTGCGAAGCTTTAGATAAGGCCGGGCTCACACCTTACGTTCCCCAGGGTGCTTACTACGTTTTGGCCGATGCTTCTAGGCTTCCCGGAGCCAACAGCAAAGAGCGTGCAATGTACCTTTTAGAAGCCGCCGGCGTTGCCAGCGTGCCGGGTGAGGCTTTCTTCCACGGTTCCGATGGTGATGCCCTTCTGCGCTTCTGCTTCGCAAAGAACGATGCAGAGCTTGACGAAGCTTGCCGCCGCATTGAGCGGTTGGGGAAGGCGGTGTAAAACGCCGAATCAGCATGCGTAATCAATCGAGCAGGCCGTTGTCAGACGATTACAGCTCCGTTACCGAAGTTCCCGGTGGTTCGGCCACTAAAGAGCAGTTGCGGCGACTGCACAATCGTTACCGCGTTGCACTGGAGCATTCGGGTGGCCGCCGGGTGCTGGAGGTGGCCTGCGGGGCCGGCATGGGCTTGGGCTATTTGGCGAAGGCGGCCGATTTTGTGGTCGGCGGCGATTACACAGAGCGACTGCTGTACTTGGCGAAGGAGCACTATGGAGATCGGATGCCGCTGGTGCGGCTCGATGCCCAAAACCTGCCCTTCAGCGATGGTGCGTTCGATTTGGTTGTCATTTTTGAGGCTTTGTATTATCTGCCGGATGCTTCTAGGTTTGTGGGGGAAGCGTACAGGGTTCTCTCGTCCGGGGGCACTCTAATCATAGGCACAGTAAACAAAGATGCGCCCGGGTTCGTTCCGAGTCCCTTCAGCACCCGGTACTTCTCGGTTCCGGAGCTTTGCGATTTGGTGGTTCAAAAAGGCTTTCAACAACCGCGCTTCTTTGCATCCTTTCCTATAGGGAAGCAGGGCCTGAAGGGTTTGGTCCTATCGGCACTTCGGGAGGCGGCCGTCAGATTGAGGCTGGTGCCGAACACTTTGGAGGGAAGGGCGCGCTTGAAGCGTCTATTTTACGGATCTCTTACGAAGATACCGGCTGAGGTAGGCGACGACATGGTGGATGAACCGGCTTCCGTGGAACCAATTCCCGGAGATGTGCCGGATAAGGACCACCAAATTGTGTTCTGCATTGCAAGCCGGGATAGTTGAGCCGACATCCGTTCGCACAGGCGTTTGTTCGGCAGACCGCTTCCAACACCTGCTAGTGATTAATTCCCTAAGCGTTAGGAAGGATTTCTCCGTTTTTGGAAGAATAAAAAAGAGACAAACTTTTTAAAAGCTGGTAATGCAACCGGCTTCTTGGGGTTTCGTCTAAAGCTTTCGGAACAAAGAAAGCAAAGCTTTCAGAGGAGTGTTGCAGTAATGAGCGGTGACGGCAAACGAGATTTCAACTCCATGAGCCGCAGGGATCTTTTAAAAGCTTCCGCGGTTGTTGGTGCAGGGGCGTTTCTAGCGGGTTTGGCAGCTCCTTCGGGGCTTTTTGCGGCTCGGTCCGACAGCCTGCCTCTGCGTGTGCTGGGCCGGACGAAACTGCGGCTGACGGCGATGTGTATGGGCGGCATTGGACTGGAGGATCCGGCGGTTTTGGAGCACGCTTTGGATGCGGGCTTCAACACGATACATACTGCTCCGGGTTATG
>JBMFPP010000114.1:0-7579 GCA_049969055.1 Armatimonadota bacterium
GGTATTCAGATGGAGTTGGTGCAAGGCGGGAGTATTGGTGGTCGCCAGGGATCCCGCTCTTGTCAGAACGCGCCGAGCGTCCTTACCACGAGTTTGGAAATATGTATGCGGTGTGGCTTTACGCACGGCGCTGTTCCGAATGGCTGCGGGTGCTAGCTTCATACCAAGATTTAAAGAAAGCCTTTCAGGGGTTCAGGCAGTCGGGGTGGAGGCTTGATGGCAAAAAAGGCGATTTGCGTGCGAACCGATACATCGCATCTTTGATTGCTTTTGAGAAAATTGCCAAGCGAGCTGGAGATGAAGCGGCCGCAGATGAGGCCGCGTCCGAGGTAAATGATGCGCGATCCCAGTTAGCCCTCTGGTGGCGCAGGAGCGCGTCAAACGTGGAGCTTCGCTCTTTGGGCGGCGTGGCGGAGCTCGATAGGTTTATTGGGTCCGGGGACGAACTTTTCTTCCGCATAGCGCCGCACAATTCGAAGGTGGCCTTGTTCCACGACCTAACCCCGGAGGTGGCCAGTTTGGTTAGGGCCGATGAGCCGAATTCGGTGAAGAAGGTGTGCAGTGCGTTCCAAATGCTGTGCCCAACCTGGTACCTAATGGGCGAAGAGCGTCAGGTGCATTACGGCGAGAATTACGTGGACCCTCCGGACTTCGCGCTTGGAGCGTTTAAGGCGAAAGCCTGGCTTGAGGGTTTGCGGTTACCAAAACTGCTGGATTTTGTTGACATACCGTTTTGCAAGGCCGACCTGGCGTATGTAGAGAAGCTGGCGATAGCTCTGGAATCCGGGATGATTTCTCGCGGGCGGTTGGCTCTGAGCAAGCAACTGCGTGATTGAAGGAGTCTTTACTTGCTGGGGCAAACATGTGATGTGAGGAATGCACCCAGGACAACTGATAAGGGGGTAAAGGCATGAAGAAGGTTTTGTACGTTACTTGTTCCAAGGGTTTCAAACATGACTGCCTCGAGTTTTCTCACGAGGTGATGAAAAAGCTTGGGGAGGAGTCGGGTCTCTTTGAAGCTACGTGCACGTGGGAGGTTGACCTTATAAATGCGAGAGACCTTCAGAACTTCGACGCCGTGGTTTTCTGCACCACTGGAGAGCTTCCCATCTCTGCAGAGGACAAGCTGGCGCTTTTGGGCTTTGTTCTGGGCGGCAAGGGTTTTGTGGGCATCCACAATGCTACAGACACGTTCTATCAATGGCCGGAGTACGGATACATGATTGGGGGGTACTTCAACGGCCACCCCTGGAATCAAGAAGTGGGTGTCATTGTTGAAGATAAAGAGCATCCTGCCACCAAACACCTCGGGGACTACTTCAAAATCACAGACGAGATATATGAGCACAGGGATTGGTCCCGCAAGTATACGCATGTTCTGCTTCGGATAGACAACAGCACTGTTGATGTGAACAAGCCGGATGTGAAGCGCCCAGACAAGGACTTCGCCATGGCTTGGTGCCACGAATTCGGAAGGGGGCGCGTGTTCTACACGGGCCATGGCCACAGCAAGGAGGTTTGGGGCGACGAACGGTTCCAGAAGCACCTCCTCGGCGGGATACTTTGGGTGATGAGGCTGGCTTGAACGGCGGTTTCGCGCCCAGTTTACTGCGGCCTCTTTCGATGCGCTTTCGAGAGGGGCCGCGTCTTTTCGGTTTGAGTTAGAGAACAGAGCGTTTCACAGCCGAACTCAGCGTGGTTGTGGGAGGCGCGTGCTGTGGATCACCGTTCGCGCTGTGAGGCGGCGGCCGTTGGTTTCCACCGTTACAGCGCCATGTTTGTCAGTTCGAAACACCCTCGCTCCGCAAAGAGCAAGTCTGTCTAAAACTCTCGGATCGGGATGCCCAAACGGGTTTTTGCCAACGCTTATAACAGCCATCCGGGGTCTGCATAGGCTTAAAAATGCCTCGGTGCTTCCGAAGTGGCTGCCGTGGTGCGGAACTTTGAGCAGGTCAATCTTGGGAACAGACTCCAATAGGGTTGCTTCAGCTTGGGCTTCAATATCCCCTGCCAACAGCATTCTAACCAGACCGCACTCAACCAGCAGGACCAACGAGTTGTTGTTGATATCATCCCGCGTTCCGCGGAAAAGCTTTTCCGGCGGATTAAGAACGCGGATCAGCGTATAGCTTCCGAGTTTGAGCGATTGTCCTCGGCGTGCCGTAATAAAAGTGGCTTTTCGGCGTTTTATGCCTTTGAGGAAGGCCTTGTACTGCACAGACGGATGAGGGATTCCGATGTCAATCACTGTTCGGACTGGAAAGGCGTTGAAGACCGCGGCCATTCCGCCAACGTGGTCGGAGTGCGGGTGCGTTAGAAATACTGCATCAATGCTTCGGATGCCGCGGCGACGCAGGTAGGGCACCACTATTCTGCGGCCGGCATCCCAATCCGACTCGTTTTCGCCCGCAGGACCGGCGTCCACTAGGGCAACTGCTCCGTCGCCTGTCTCTAGAACAATTGAGTCTCCTTGACCAACATCAAGGAATGTCACGCGGAGTTTGGGTTTCGGCCAGGCACAGCGAATCAGCCAAATGCCCAGTGATAAGGCGGCAAGCGTGAAGAAAAAGCGTGCCCAGAGATCGGTGCGATTTTTGCAACTGCTTTGCAACATGCTGCTTCCCGAGCCGCAAACTGGCGCCGGCCAAATTCTGCTTCGTTGGCTGGCGCGGGGTTCCTTCTTGGCCGAAGGAAGGCGCTCGTTTGCTTGAGAAAACAGAAGATGAAAATCTTTGGAGGTTTGTGTTATGCCGGTTACTGATGAAGTACTGAAATTGTTTGAGGGTTTGCGAGTTGCGGATGTATCAGACGGGATGGACGCGGCCAATCTGCGTGATGTTGGTTTGGTGGACAGGGCAATAAGACCTGTGTGGCGCGGCGGCCGGGCGTACGGAAGAGCAGTTACGGCCAGGTACGTTGCCACATCGATTTATGTGCCCCACATGACTCCGGAGGAATACGCGGCCTACAGCTCGGAGTGGTATGCAAAGAGGTGCCCGTATCCGTATATGCAGGAGCTGAAGCCCGGGGATTTCCTTGTTATAGATATGTCTGGCTTGGAGGTTGGACTTTGGGGATCGAATGTTGGGTTGGCGGCTGTTAAAGCCGGGGTGTCCGGGGTTGTTCTTGACGGCGGATGCAGAGATACGGCGGAGATCGAGCGCCAGCAGTGCAAGGTATGGTGCCGCCACATCGCGAGAACCACGGTGATAGGCCGGCTGGAGTTTGCTGGCATGAACGAGACCGTGAACATCGGTGGGGTGAAGGTATCGCCCGGGGACGTGGTGGTTGCCGACGATGACGGTGTGATAGTGGTGCCGGCGGAGGCTGCTGAGATTGTTGCTAGGGTGGCAAGGCGGGAATTGGAGGCGGATAAAAAAGCGCGAAGACAACTTTACCAAGAGCTGGGAATGCCGCTGGATGAGACAGTTTCGGACTGACCGCGGTTAGAGCCGGAAGCGCACAAAACCGCCGAAATTGCGGTTTGCTCGCCGCGCGGCCTCAAGCCCTATTGCGGCGCCGACAAACACGTCCGAAGGGTAGTGGTATCCGCCGGTTAGGCGGGATACAGCAACAGCTGTGGCTCCTGCGTACAGCAGAGCTTTCAAATCGGGATAAGCTCCACCGACGGCTCCGGCTGCTGCGAACGCGAGCGCGGCATGTCCAGAAGGAAACGAATAATAGCCTTTCAGCGGTTTGCACACCGTTGAAGTGCCAGCTTCAAACGGCCTTTTGCGGCCAACCAGCTTCTTTAGAGATTCCGTAAGCACCGTGGATTGAGCAACAGCCGTCAAAGCACGTTTGGCGCCGTTGTGCCCCAATAGGGAATCCGCAAGCCAAACCGAGGCCATGAAAGCGGTTGTGAACACCGCATCCTTGCGGCCGTTTTCCCGCAGTGACTCCAAGCGGCTCGGATCAGGCAGTGGTTTGTGGAACCAAGCAGCGGTTGTCTTGTCGGTTGCTAAGAGGGCGGCGGTTGCCAGGAGAAATCCAGTGGATGGAGACGGCAGTGAGTAGGTCGCTTTGCTGGCTGTTTGGTGATTAAGCGACGTTTGGTTGGGTGGAAGAGCCCCTATTATTTCGGTGCTTAGGTTTGCCTCTTGGGCGTTTGATGGATTTACTACCAAGCAGAGGCATAAAGTCAAACCGAAAAGGACCGCCTTTGATTTTCCGGCAAACGCGGCATACTCACCTCTTTTTATCATCTTGTTTCTCCAGAGAGTCTATACGCAGAATGAGCACCGTGATATTGTCCGGCCCTCCGGCGCTGTTGGCCGCGTCTATCAGCTTGGCCGCGGCGAATGATGGAGCGGTCTCTTCTGAGAGTATTTTGAGTATTTCGCTGTCGGAGACTACGCCGGACAGGCCGTCTGTGCAAAGGAGAACCAGGTCTCCGCTTTGCAGAGGAATGGAGAATACATCCGGTTGAATGGAATTGGATGCGCCGATGGAGCGAGTGATGACGTTGCGGAAAGGAGAAAGCCGAGCTTCCTCTTGAGTCATGGCGCCGCGCTTCACCTGCTCTGCAACCCAAGAGTGGTCTTCAGTGAGTTGTTTCAACTCGCCGGAGCGCACTAGGTATGCGCGGCTGTCGCCAACGTGCACCACCAGAAGCTGATCCTCCAGTACAACGGCGGCTGTGAGCGTACACCCCATGCCAGAGCGTCCGGGTACAGCCTCTGCGGTGGTGTGGACAACGGTGTTCGCGGCGGCGACTGCGCTGGTCAAAGCGTCTTTTGGGTTTGCGGCGGGCGATTCGTAATAGGTTTTGAAGAAGGTTTTTAGGGCAAGCTCTGCGGCGATCTGGCCGGCGGCGTGGCCCCCCATGCCATCTGCAACGGCGTAAACACTTCCTCTGGAAGCCAAAAGCGCCGGATCTTCCGGCTCTATAAAGTCGAACTTATCCTCGTTGTTTTCGCGCACCAAGCCAAGGTCTGTTTTGGCGGCAAATTTGGTGCGCGCCAGCACAGTTGGTTTTTTCTTCGGTTTTGCGTGCTCCTGCGGAAGCGGTGGTGCTGGAAGCTCGGCTGTTATCTCTTCTTGGCTTTCGCGGGGCATATGTCTTTACGTTTCCTGTGAAGCTTCGGCTGAAGGCTCATCGGCACTTTCTGTTTCGGTATCTGCCAGCCGGAAGCGGAGGGACAATCTGGCAAAAATAAGTCGGTCCCCATCTTTCAGGGGTTTCATCTCCTCCGGGGAACAGCGTTCGTCGTTCAGGTAAGTTCCATTGGTACTGCCTTTGTCCTTTATGTACCAGGAGCCGCCGTCGAAAATAACCTCGGCGTGCCGGCCGGAAACATACGGGTCGGGGATGACTACGTCGTTATCGCTTCGGCGCCCGAGGGTATTTGTACCTGCGTGTAGGGAGTACTTTGTTCCGTCCTCGGCGACAAGGAAAGCCAGAGCTTTCTTTTCTTCTGTGGGTGTTACATCCGCTATACTACCTTCGATGCGAAGGATTACTTCACCCAAGCGAATGCGCGCTCCGGAACCTATTTGGGTTTTCGAAGTTACGGGTTTGCCCTCGATGATGGTGCCGTTTGTGCTCCCCAAATCCTCGATGTAAGCCGCTCCATCCTCTATAACAATGAGAGCATGCCGGCGGGATACCGACGGGTGCGGGATGAGAACATCCGCCTCCGGGCTGCGGCCGATCAGGTTTTCACCGGTTTTTAGAGGATAGGTGCGCCCGTCGGTTTCGGAAATCAGCAAGGCGATAGGTTCTTCTTCGACTTCTGTTGGAGCTTCGCCGGGAGTTGCGTCGAGGCGGAATCCGCACTCGGTACACCACGTTTCGGTGGGCTGGTTTACAGTGCGGCACACTGGGCATTCCACCGACTGTGCGGCCTCAGATACTGCGACGGTCTTATCTTCTGAAGCTCCCATCTTAGGTTACTGCTTTCCTTTTTCCAGCGTGAAGAGAGTTCCTATTAGGGTTTTCTCCGCATCGGAACGGCTTCCCTGCTTTATGCGCTCTATTGCTTCTGTGACTTGCTGGGCTTCTTGGGTACGTCCCTGCGCGGTTAAAAGCGCCCTGGTTTTTTCCAACTCCAGCAGTGCTGTGGCCGGCGATATCTGCTGGGTTTTCATGCCCATAACGGTTCTTTCCAGTGCGGCAGATGCCCTGGCGACTTCGAGTTGTGCGGCGACCAATGGGTTTTGCCCTTGGGATACTAAGCTTTCATCGGCAACGAACTCCACCTCGGCATGTGCCGTTGCCGTTTGCTCTTTTCCAGCAGATGCGGTGTCTGTGTATCTGAGCGTGGCAGCGGCAATTCGATATGGTCCGGTGGGCCGCGGTTCGAACTCGAGCTCGGCGAGTACCGCCAAAACTGCTCCAGCCTCCAGATCTGGAAGCTGGATCTCCGCGCTCCTGGTTCCGTATTGGGCCTGCAGACCGTAAACATGCCTGATTGAGACCCACCGAGGGAATTGGATGTGCAGGCGAAGGTCGGATGCGGCAGTGGTGAGGAGACTGCTTAGCTCTTTACGGAAAACCTCTGGGATGAGTTCAGGGCGGCTTATGTGGTAAAAGGTGCCGCCTCCGCGCCGCGCAATGCCCGCAAGGAGCTCCTCGTTGTATTCCGGGCCGAAGCCCAACGTGGTTATGGCGATGCCTTTGGCTTTTTGCTCTGAGGCTAGGCCTGTTATTGCGGCGAAGTCTTTGATGCCGGCGGTTGGTTCCCCATCGGTGAAAACGAGGACTCGGTTCAGGTATTGGCCAGGGGGAACGGACGCCACTTGGTTGCAGGCGGTGAGAATCCCGTCGTACAGGTTGGTGGTACGCCCCGCCTGTATGCGCGCGATCAGCTGTTTTATCAAATCGCGGTTGACCACGCGCCGAGCCGGCATTACAACATCCACCTGGTCCTCGAAGGTAACGATAGAAAGCACATCTGAAGGTGTGAGCAAGTCCACAATGTGAGAGCATGCCTGCTTTACATAAGCAAGCGGTTCGCCTTCCATGGACCCGCTTCGGTCAACAGCCAGGGCCAGGTTGAGCGGTCTTCTGGCGCCTATAGATCCCGGGGCTTTGATTTGGACTAGGATGTGCTCTGTTGTTCTGCGCGTTGCCAGCGCGTGTGTGCTTCCAGGGATGATCTCCATGGAAACAGAGGGTTGGGCCACTGTTGTCGGTTCTGAACCGCTTATTACCTGCGTGGCATCGCTGGGTGGTGGTACTCGCTGGGTTCTATCCATTTTTCAACCTCCAACTTCGTAGCGCGGCCCGGTCCGTAGGAATATTTTTCACAGCTTTCGACCGGTAAACATTGTGGACCTAGGGGTTATTTGTTCGGACGTGAGGTTTTGCAAGCCGGCGGACTGCATCCAGCCGAGTATTTCGGATTTGGTGTAGGCCGAGCCGCCGTCTGAGTTTGCTAACATGTTGACCGAGAACAACGCCGCTTCAACTGGTTCAATTTTGTTTTCTTCAAGTGCAAACTCGTGGATGACGAGCATGCCTCCCGAAACAAGCGCGCTTGCGCCGCTTTTAACCAGCTTTTCGCATTGATTCGGGGGATAGCTGTGCAGAATTTGGGACATAAGCACTAAGTCGTACCCTTTAGGAAGCTCGTCG
>JBMFPP010000115.1:0-7575 GCA_049969055.1 Armatimonadota bacterium
AACGAACTGCTGCGCCGGTTTCCAATGCCGACAGCTCAACCCCAGCCGATACCGGTTAAGCACAAGAAGCAGGTGCACGTTCCAAAGATCAAGCACTTGAGAACCGAAGACGGTTGGGAAATACTTATCGGAGAAACAAAAGAGGCCAACGACTATCTAACCACTAAGATCGCCTCCCCTGACGACCTTTGGTTCCATGTGCGTGCGGCAGCATCCGCGCACGTGGTTGTGCGCACCGGCAGGCGCCCCGATGCGGTGCCCCCGAAGGTAATTGCTGAGGCGGCTAGGCTTGCCGCGCTCCACAGTGAAGCAAAGCACTCATCCGTTGTTGCGGTGGACTACACACTGAAGCGCTATGTGCACAAGCCGCGCGGCTCGCCCCCAGGACAGGTTGTTTACAGAAACGAGAAAACAATCCACGTAAACCCAAACGAAACGAGTGCCTCGGAAAGTGCAGTATAAGGGCACTGGCCGGTCTTTACGTCATCTTAATACAGCAAGGGACTGCGTCGGTTGCTTCGGCTTGACTACCAACCGCAGTGCCAATTATAATCAAAGTGCGCCGCCGGGGAATACTTCACCCCGGCATACGCATGTATGGGAAGGAGTTTCGCTTTTCTGTGACACTTACTGAGATTGTCAGTCGTTTGGTCTCCTCACTCGGACTGCCGAAGTGGGTTGTTCAACCGGCTGTGGCCGCTGTAGCCGCGGCGGTGATACTAACTTTCATACTTGTTACAGTTCTCTTCCTAATATATGCACTGCGCCGCGTTTTGGGTTTCATTCAGTCGCGCCTGGGACCCAACAGGGTTGGTCCGGAAGGAAGCCTCCAAACTGTCGCAGATGCCCTCAAGCTTTTCTTTAAAGAAGACATAACGCCGGCTTCGGCCGACCGCATAGTATTCCTTTTGGCGCCTATCATAGCGTTCATCCCAGCGTTTCTGGTTTACGTTGTGATCCCCTTCGGTCCGACTTGGATCGCTAAAGATTTGAACATTGGGATTGTTTACATCTCTGCCATAACATCGGTTACGGTTATAGGTATTATCTCCGGCGGATGGGCGTCAAACAACAAGTATGCACTGCTTGGAGCAATGCGTTCAGCGGCGCAGATGGTTTCTTACGAAGTTCCACTTGTACTAACCATGTTGGCGCCGGTGGTTTTGGTGCAGTCTTTAAGCACCCAAACGATCGTCGAAGCCCAGAGAACGCTGGGATGGTTCATTCTGTTCCAGCCGATTGCCTTCTTGCTCCACTTCACCGCTGGCTTGGCTGAGATCAACATAACGCCTTTCGACATTGTGGAGGCGGAGTCTGAATTAGTAGCAGGCTTCCATGTAGAATACAGCGGAATGAAGTTTGCTCTGTTCTTCTTAGCGGAATTCGCAAACAGCTTCACTATGGCCGCCATATCCGCTACACTGTTTTTGGGCGGATGGTTATCCCCGTTCGGCATATCGGGCGGACCTTGGTGGGTACGCCCCTTGGCCGATGGTCCGCACTGGTTTTTCATCAAATCCTTTGTCTTGGTGTTTGTAACAATGTGGGTGCGCGGAACACTGCCGCGGGTTCGGGTGGACCAGCTAATGGACCTGGGATGGAAAGTCCTTATCCCGCTGAGCATAGCAAACCTGATAGTGAATGCGCTGGTCGTGGCCGCAGGCGCCGGCTTATGGATTCTGGCACTGGTAAACTGGATTCCGCTTGTGGGTGCTATTGCGCTTGGGCTGGCCACCAGATCTATACCCCGGGCTATGCGCGCACCTAGATAAGAGGGTTTACCCATGAAGGCTTTGATAGATACACTTTCTGAGGCAGGATACGCTTTAGCGTCGGTTGGGAAGGGTCTAGGGGTCACTTTCTTGAATCTAGTGCGCCCCAAAGTGACTCTTCAGTATCCGGATCAGCTTCCCCAGGTGCCGCCGCGGTACAGGGGCCTGCCGGTGGTTGAGATCGCGAAGTGCGTTGGGTGTTATCTCTGCGAGAAGATATGCCCAAACCAACTCATCAAGATCGAAACATCCAGGCGCGAAGATAAAGGCCGAAACATCGACCGTTTTGATATGGATTACGCTCTCTGCATGCTGTGCAACCTGTGCGAAGAGGTTTGCCCCACCGAAGCAATAAGGCTTGAAGGGGGATACGAACTTTCGGGAGTCTCAAGAGACCAGCTCCGCGCCGGCATCGTAGACGGCTGGGTTCGCCCTGGGGTGCCGCGCAGTTTCGAGAAGAGTGAGGCCGCATGATTTCAGGGATGTACATCGCTGTTGCCGTTTTGGCTTTCGTAACCCTGGTTTCCGGCCTGCTTACAGTAACGCTTCGCAACCTCTACCACTGCGCATTATGCCTGGCCCTATCACTTATGGGAGTGGCTGGGCTTTACGTGTGCCTGTCGGCCGAGTTTTTAGCGGCGGCTCAAGTGCTTATCTACGTCGGCGCAGTTACGGTTCTTATCCTCTTCGCCGTTATGATGACCGAGCAGATAACCGGCATGCGGGGTGAAGTGGCTTCTTTCCAAAGGGTTGCCGGGGCTGCGGCGGCGGTGGCCGTGGGGGCTATACTTACAGCGATCATCTACAAAACCAAATGGCCAGCAGAGAACACCCAGAGTCTGCAGGCCCTGACTGGCACACCGCTGGTTTTGGGTCGAGAGCTTCTGACCACATACCTGATCCCGTTCGAAGTGGCCTCGGTGATTCTGCTGGCGGCCCTTATAGGCGCAGTGGTCTTGGCCAAGCAAGAAACGACTCGATCAAACGGAGCGGAGTGAAATGGCACAGCCGTCGCTGAACGTTTTTCTCACGATCGGAAGTCTGCTGTTCTGCATAGGCGTTTACGGGGTTCTAACAAGGCGAAACGCCGTAGCGGTTTTGATGGGGGTGGAGCTAATCCTAAACGCCGCAAACATAAACCTTGTTTCTTTTGCGCGCTTCTGCGACCAAACCACCCTAAGCGGTCACTCGTTCGCCGTGTTTGTGATGACCATCGCCGCGGCTGAAGCCGCCGTGGGACTGGCGATAGTTATAGCCTTATATCGAAACTTCAAACATATAAACGTGGACGATATAAACTTTATGAGGTGGTAGTTTGCTTGCCTACTTTCCGGAACACGCTTATTTGATACCGCTTTTTCCTCTTGTTGCTTTCGGCCTTATCCTGCTTTTCGGGAGGCGCGCCCCGGGTGAAGGCCATTGGATCGCCTGGACCGCCGTCGCTGCATCCTTTGTGCTCTCGATTTTAACCCTGGCCGGCGCGGCCGGGCGCGAGCCGCTGGACAAAAACTACCTTTGGGCGGTGGTCGGCCGCACCCCTATCACCGTTGGATATCGGATAGACGGCCTGGCGCTGATCATGCTGGTGGTGGTGAGCACGGTAGCCCTCGCGGTGCACATATACAGCGCCGGCTACATGCACGGCGACCCAAGGTACCCCAGATACTTCGCGTACCTTTCACTCTTCACGGCGGCCATGCTGGGTTTGGTAATCGCCAACAATCTCATTCCTCTAATTGTCTGCTGGGAGCTGGTAGGACTAAGCTCGTACCTCTTGATCGGATTCTGGTTTGAAAAACCATCCGCCATGAGGGCGGCTAAGAAGGCGTTCGTGGTTACGCGCCTGGGTGATATCGGCTTTCTCTTCGGCGCAATGCTCCTTTTCTGGCATACAAACACCTTCCACCTGGGTGAGATATTCAGCAAGGTTGGTCGCGAACTGCCGCTTGCAGTGGCCGGAACAGCCGCCCTTTTGCTCTTCTGCGGCGCGGTTGGCAAATCGGCACAGTTCCCGCTCCATGTGTGGCTGCCGGATGCTATGGAGGGCCCCACACCGGTGTCTGCGTTGATACACGCAGCAACCATGGTTGCCGCTGGTGTGTACCTCGTCGCCAGAACTTATCCGCTGTTTTGGCCCGGCGAACAATATGCTCCCGTTTTGGGGCATATTTGGGGCATCGATATAACGGCGCCGCTGGTTGTTGCCAGCATCGGAGCTGTTACTGCGTTGATGGCCGCCTCGATAGGGGTGGTGCAGAACGACATCAAACGGGTGTTGGCATATTCCACCATAAGCCAATTGGGCTACATGATGATGGGTTTGGGGGTCGGCGGGTTGGCCGCCGGTATGTTCCATCTCTTTACACACGCTTTCTTCAAAGCCCTTCTCTTTTTAGGCGCGGGTAGCGTTATCCACGGGACGGGAAAGCAGGATATCACCCAAATGGGCGGTCTGCGCCGCTTCATGCCCGCCACATTCGCAACCTTTGTAATAGGCACTCTAGCTCTTGCCGGCGTCTTCCCAATGAGCGGTTTCTGGAGTAAGGACGAAATTTTAGCCGACGCCCTGCGTTTCCATCCCGCTTTTTACACAGCCGGGTTGATAGGCGCGTTTCTCACGGCATTCTATATGTCCCGACTGTGCTTCCTAACTTTCTGGGGAGAGCTGCGCGATCCACAAAGCCACCCACATGAAAGTCCGCGGGTTATGACGTGGCCCCTTTGGATTTTAGCCGCGCTTTCGGCGACGGCAGGGTTTGCTGGGACTCCGTGGTCTCCTTGGTTCCATCGCCTGCTGAACCCCGAGGCCCACGCTCCGGAATTTCACTTGAACGTGGCAGTCTTTGGTACAACCGCCGCACTGGCAGGCATTTTCGCCGGGGCTCTGGTGTACCACTGGAAGGTTGTTTCTCCCTCTGCGCTGATACGAATCGCGCCGTGGTTATACACGGCCCTGAAAAACAAACTTTACTTCGATGAGTTCTACTGGAACGCTCTGGTGCGCCCCATGTTCGCGGTCTCGAACGCTTCAGCCTGGGTGGACCGTTGGGTGGTGGACGGCTTTGTGAACGCAGTGGGATACCTAACCGTAACCCTTTCGAGGATACAGCGCCTGATCGACATATGGGTGGTGGACGGCGCAGTGAACGTCGTCGGGTTGGCAACTAAAACAGCCGGCGACCGAATTCGGCTGTTGCAAACGGGACGGGTGCAGAATTACCTTCTGCTTGTTGTCTTTGGAACAGCGCTGTTGATTCTTCTGGGATTTAGGTAGTGTTGAGCGAGGAAACCTGGAGGCTCTATGCTGGATAATCATTTGCTTAGCGCTATAGTTTTTGCACCGCTGGTTGGGGCGGTTGTCGTCATGTTTCTTCCGTCCGAGAATCGAGCCGCAATCAAGTGGGTTTCCCTTGTGTTCAGTGGTATTTCGCTGTTGCTGAGTATTCCGCTGGCGGCCGGTTTCACGGGAGAGCATGCACCGATGCCGTTTGTCGAGAGATACTCTTGGATACCAGCCCTCAAAGCAGAGTACTACCTGGGTGTAGATGGGCTCAGCATGCCGCTTGTGGTGCTGACTACCGCCCTTTCTTTCCTCAGTTTGGTTTACTCGTGGCATATTGAGGAGCGAACCAAGGAATATTTTGCTTTGTTCCTCGTGCTGGAAGTCGGTATGCTCGGCACGTTTACAGCGCTGGACTTCTTCCTTTTCTACGTTTTCTGGGAAGTAAGCTTGGTGCCGATGTACTTCATCATCGGCGTTTGGGGAGGCCCTCGGAGGGAGTACGCCGCGATAAAGTTTTTCCTTTACACATTGGTCGGCAGTATCGCTATGCTTCTGGCGATTATATACCTGCGGCTTAACTCTGGCACCTTCGATATGCTCAGGCTGGCCCAACAGCACCCATTGGAGGGTCAGTGGCCCCAGATAGGCCTGCTTTTCTGGGCGTTTTTCCTGGCCTTCGCCATTAAGGTGCCCCTTTTCCCCTTCCACACCTGGCTTCCAGACGCACACGTGGAGGCGCCAACTGCCGGCAGTGTTATCCTCGCCGCCATCCTGCTGAAGATGGGATGCTACGGATTTCTCAGGGTCATCCTGCCTATTTTGCCGTCGGCCGCCCAGGCGTACTCCATACACCTGGGCGTACTGGCGATTATAAGCGTGGTATACGGCGCTTTGGTTGCCATGGCCCAATGGGATGTGAAAAAGCTAATAGCCTATTCCAGCGTTAACCACATGGGCTACGTGATGCTTGGCATAGCCGCCGCCTGTGCGCCCAAGGTTGGTTACTTCACAAACCGCGCGGCCGCCCTCAACGGCGCCCAGTACGAGATGATCGCCCACGGCATACTCACCGGCGCATTGTTTATGCTGGTGGGCGTTATCTACGACCGCGCTCACATTCGAGACCTCTCCGCTTTTGGCGGTTTGATGGTTAGAATGCCGGTTTACGCGGGAATTTTCAGCCTTGCCGCTTTTGGATCGCTGGGCCTGCCGGGCTTGGCCGGCTTCGTGGCTGAGTTTTTGGTTTTGGTAGGCTCTCTGCCGATATACACCCTTCTCACCGCTCTGGCTGGCATCGGGATTATTGTAACCGCGGCGTTTCTGCTGTGGACCATACAAAGAATGTTCCTCGGGCCGCTGAACCCGAAGTGGGCTCACCTGAAAGATATGGACCGCAGAGAGCTTATAAGCCTTGTACCGCTCATGGTCGCGGCCGTAGCGCTTGGCGTTTATCCCAAGCCCTTGCTGAGCGTTATGAACGCCGCATCTGTGGTTATCGCTCGTATTTTCTCTTAGTATGCAAGTGCCTAACATACAGTTTGGATACTTGGCTCCTGAGATAATTCTCACCGCAACCGGAATCCTCGTGGCGGCCGTTGCCGCGGCAGAGCGCCGGGGTGGGGTTGTGCGCCCTCTCGCTTCGTTTGTGATTGCGGTGCTCGGCTCCGGCGCGGCTTTTGCGGCGGTGTTCTACCAGCACACATGGCTGCTTTTCGGGAGCCCAGCAGTTACGGTGGCTGGAGCATTGGCTGTTGACGGCTTGTCGGCTTTCTTCAAGATGCTCTGTATACTGGCGTCTGTAACTGCGGCTCTTCTAACCCAGGCTTACCACCGCCCGATAAGAAACCTAGGCGAATTCTACTCGCTTCTTGTATTTGCGGAACTAGCTATGTGCCTGCTGGTTTCCGCAACAGAGCTCATCACCATATACCTAGCGCTCGAATTTGTTTCGCTTGTTTCGTACGTAATGGCGGGTTACTTGAAGGATGACGCAAGATCGAACGAAGCGTCCGTCAAGTATTTCCTGTACGGCGCTGTGTCCGCCGGCGTAATGCTGTACGGCATGTCAATGCTGTACGGAATCGGGCGCTCCACCGATCTAGGGGTTTTAGTAAGCCGCACAGTCGGACATCCAGAGACAGCGCCGGCTTTGGTAATAGCAACGGCGATGATCGCAGTGGGGTTCCTTTTCAAAATTGCCGCGGCACCGTTCCACCAATGGTCTCCGGATATATACGAAGGAGCCCCCACACCAGTTACCGCGTTTCTGTCGGTAGCGCCCAAAGCCGCCGGATTCGGGGTGCTTCTGAGGGTGTTCATACAGCTTTTTCCCACCCACAACCCCGACTGGGTTGCCGTTATGGCTTGGCTGTCAGCGCTGAGCATGACGGTGGGCAACCTTTCCGCAATACCGCAGAGGAATATAAAGCGCATGCTGGCGTACTCCAGCATTGCGCAAGCCGGCTGCGTGATGATGGGTGTTGCAGTTTCCACCGACGCTACAGCCGGAACCGGAATACC
>JBMFPP010000116.1:0-3025 GCA_049969055.1 Armatimonadota bacterium
CCCTCGATGGAGGCAACCAATGCGGTGGATTCGCCGCACACGAAGGCACCTCCGCCTTGGGATATCTCGATATCGAAAGAGAAGCCGGTGCCGAGAATGTTGGACCCCAGCAGGCCGGCCGAACGCGCCTTGCTGACCGCGTTCTCCACATGTTTGCGTGCCTCGGGATACTCGTGCCTAATGTAGATGTAGCCTTGGGATGCGCCGACGGCGTAGGCACCGATTGTCATACCTTCAATCACACTGAACGGGTTGCTCTCAAGGAGGCCGCGGTCCATGTAGGCACCCGGGTCGCCTTCATCGGCGTTGCAGATAACGTAGCGGATGCCGTCAGGCGAATGTGCATTCCGACAGCTTTCCCACTTTCTGCCAGTGGGGAAGCCAGCGCCGCCTCTTCCCCTCAACCCCGATTGTTTGACATAGGAGATGACCTGCTCCGGGGTCATTTCGGCAAGCACTTTCCACAGAGCGGTGTACCCTCCTACGGCAACATACTCCTCCAGCGAGTCGGGGTTTATGAAGCCGCAGTTCTTGAGCACAGCTCTGACCTGGTGAGCGAAGAAGGGGATTTCGGAGTACGAGGGTATTTCGACGTTGGGCAAGGGGCTGTACCCGTTGGCGGGGAACTGGCAGAGTGCGCCATTAGTCGGCAGTTGGCCTTCGCGCAGTGCGGAGATCAGAAAGGCGGCCTTCTTCGGATCCATGTGTCGGTAAAACACATGCGGCCTTCCAGGAAGCAACACATCTACCAACGGCTCCTCTTGGCAGAAGCCGACACAGCCAACGGTGGTCACCACTGCGTTGAGCTTGTGCTCCTCAACAGCGGTTTGGATTGCGGAAAGCACCTCGCCTGCACCGGATGCTAAACCGCATGCGGCGGTTCCGACGGTTATGCGGGGCATGGGTGGATAGAGCATTTCCATTCCCGCTTTTCTGAGGGCTTCCAGCTGTGGGTGAAGCGAAGCAGTTGATTCTGAAGGCGATTTCATCCGCGCACCTCCTTTTCTGCGCGTTCTCGGCACTGCTGGATGAGCTTTCTGGCCTTGAGGGGTGTCATCTTGGCGTAATATTTATCGTCAACGACGACTATGGGACCCAATGCACATGCACCCAAGCAGTTAACCGACTGGAGTGAGAACAGCCCGTCTCGGGTGGTCTGCCCCGGTTCGATATCCAGCTCTTGCTTTAGGGCATCCAACACCCTTGGGGCTTGGCGGACATGGCAGGCGGTGCCCATGCACACGACCACCGAGTGCCTGCCGGGTGGATTGAGACGAAGGGAGCGATAGTAGGTTGCAACCCCGTAAATCTGGGCCAGTTCGATGCCAACACGCTGGGCAACTCGGCGGAGGGCTTCTTCAGATAGGTAGCCGTGCTGTTTTTGCACCTCTTGCAGTATTGCGATCAGCGCTGTTGGTTTGGCACCGAAGCGGTCTATTATGCTGTCTACATCGGGCTCCATACTTCACCCTCCTTTGGTGATACAGCTGAGCACAGGCGGAGTTTCTCACACTGTGGCACAGGCTGAAGAAATAGAAGACATTGGTTGTTTAATTTTTGTTTCGTCGAAAGAGCCGCAAGTTCCTTCTTAGGCGGCTTCGGACTGTCGAGGATTCTGCGGGTGAACAGAGCGTGATCTCTGCGAGAGCGATGTTGGGGTGGGGTTTTTACGCTTGAGCGTGCTTTGGAGGGATGCGCTCTCAGGAGTTAGAAGAAACTAAAGGAGAAAGTTCTATCGGTTAAGGAGGGGTAACTCTGGGGTTCCACAAGTTATTCTGCGGCTTTCTGCTTTTTTCATGTTTTTGTTCTGCGGCATGCTCTGCGCCGGATGACGCTTCCGTTCAGTCCTCTATCAGGCGTTCCATGCCGGCGGTTAAGGCGTCCGAGCGACCCACTATCGACGGCGATATTTCCGATTCAGTTTGGGCCTCTGCGCCGAAAGCCTCCGGGTTTGTGGATAGAATTACCGGACATCCCGCCCAAGATGATACCGCTGTTTGGCTTCTTTATGATTCTGAGAACTTGTATTTGGCTTTCCATGCGTTTGATTCAGAACCATCATCGATCACGGCCAGAGAGACTCGGCGTGATGCCCAAATGTGGAGCGGAGAAGACACTTTCACGCTGGTGCTCGACACGTTCCACACGCATCGCTGGGAAGATCTGTCTACTTTCACAGTGAATGCCATTGGAACACAGTCGTCGCGCATTGGCGGTGGAAGGGCCGGAAAATTAGAGTGGAAGGGCGATTGGCAGGCGGCCGTGCGACGCGTTTCCGACGGCTGGACCGGCGAGATGTGCATCCCCTGGGATATTTTAAACTACCCGCATGCTAACGGTCCGACAGTTGTGGGGCTGAACTTTGAGCGGCGTCAGGAGAGAACCAAAATCTGGTCTATGTGGAGCAACATCGGGCCGCGCTTCCAGCAGGAGTTAATGGGCCACTGGGAGGGTGTGGAGCTTCCGGTTAGGCGCTTTAAGCCGTCGGTTTCGCTACTGCCGTATGTCAGCACCGGTGTAAACCCGGGTAAGGGATTCAGCTTTGTTAACGGTTTAGACGTGAGGATGACTCTAACTCCCGAGCTTGTTGGGGTTGCCACAGTCAACCCGGATTTTGCCAACGTTGAAGGTGCTGTGGAAGACATTAGCTTCTCCAGAAGCGAGAGATTTGTTCCGGACATGCGCCCTTTCTTCTTGGAGGGTGGCGACGTGTTCAATGTTGAAACAGGCAGGTCGATTGGGCAGTTTTTCCACAGCAGGCGCATTCCCCAGTTTGATGTTGGGACGAAGCTGTACGGCAAGTTGGGTCTTCGCAATACCTTGGGGCTTCTGCTTACGCACGACTTCTCGCGGCGAACCGATTTTGTGGTTCGATACCGCAGGGACTTCAGCGAGGTTTCAAACAGCAACCTCATGCTGGTACATGTTGACTCCGGCGCCGAGGGGAGCAACACAGTGCTGGCTAACACCCAGCGCTTTAGGTGGGGAAGCTGGCGTTTTGATACTGTAGCGGCGGGAAACGTTG
>JBMFPP010000116.1:3035-7571 GCA_049969055.1 Armatimonadota bacterium
CGGGGTCGGTGCGGTTCGGCTACGAGGGGCGAACAACCGAGGTGAATTTGCGGTACTCTTTTGTGGCTCCGGACTTTTTCGCGGCTGATGGGTACATCCCGTTCACGGATTTCCGGGGTCCGGAAGTGTTTTTGGGTTACCGAAACGAGTGGCGCGAGGGGCGGATACGGCGGGCCAACGTTCGGGCCGGCGGGAACTGGCACAAACACTACGACGGCCGCCTTTTCAGGCGCACAGGCTTTTTGGAAGGAGAGCTGGAAACCAGGTCCGACATGCAGTTCAACTTCGGATTGGACGGCGGGACTTTTGATGGACAACGGGACCTTGTGGGGATGCTGGGATTCAAATTCAACGTGTCGAACAGGTTCAAATCTTGGGGGCTTCAGGTATCGTTCGGGAAGCGCGCCGACCACAGCATCCTTTACATTACGCCGGCCGCAAGCTTCCGCGTATTCGGCCGCTTGGACATAGTGATAAACAGCGCGGTGCTCAGGCATGTGGAAAATCACTACCAGCATATTGTAACATTCAACTGGGAGATAGACAAAGCTCGTTCCATAGGTGGGCGCGTTGTTGCCACCGATGTTGGAACTAACTTTTTCATCTCTTTCAGGCGCTCCGGATACGCCGGAACGGATACCTACCTCATATTTGGGGATCCGAATGCGGAGCGCTTTACCAAGCGGTTTATAACCAAGCTTGTGTGGCCGATTTGAAAACAGGGCGGTAGTACAATGGCTTTCTCCAAAAGCAACCCATCGGTGATTCTTCGGGGGGCGAAGAGGGTGAACTTCCCTGCCCCCACGGACTCCAACAGCCCTGCGTTTTGGGACGGAGATACGCTTTACGTGTTCAATTCCGCTGGGCATCCGTACCGGAGCTGGGGCAAAAGCATATTCGAGCTTTCGTGGGCGGAATCAGTGGAGTTTGACAACGAGGTGAACGGCGGCCGCTGGATTGAATCCGTTTGGCTGGATGAGAAAGGAGTGCTTTACGGCTGGTATCACCACGAGCCGCTGGGCTTGTGCCCGGGAACCGCTCTCACTGCGCCCAAGATAGGCGCCGCCGTTTCGCATGATAAGGGTGCCACATGGCACGATTTGGGGTTTGTTTTGGAGGCAAGGCCCGGAACTCTGCGGTGCGATGCCAAGAACGGATACTTCGCCGGTGGCCACGGCGATTTTTGCGTGATGCTGGATGAGAATTCTCTGTACCTGTACTTTTTCTTCGGAAACTACGCCGGGGATCCAGAGGAGCAGGGGGTGGCCGCCGCCAGGATGCTGTGGGCGGACCGAGATTCTCCTGTTGGAAGAGTGTGGAAGTGGCACGGCGGCGGATGGGATGAGCCGGGGTTGGGAGGGTTTGCAACGCCGTTCTTCCCCGCGTTTACCGCTTGGGAGCGGGAGGACTGCGATGCTTTTTGGGGTCCTTCTGTGCATTGGAACACCTATTTGGAGAAGTACGTTATGCTGCTTAACAGGGCCAAAGGGGAGGGTTGGATACAGGAAGGCATCTACGTGAGCTATTCGGACAGCCTGGAGGACCCGGCAAGCTGGACTGCACCGCAGAAAATACTGGATGGGGGCGCATGGTATCCTCAGGTTATGGGGATCGGCGAGGGATTTCGCGGCACGGATAGGCTGGCCGGCCAGTGCGCGCGCTTTTTCATGTCCGGTGTTTCGGAGTATGAAATGGTGTTTGAAAAAGGTTAGCCCGCCGACAGGACGGGCTCGGATCGGTGCTACTGATTGACTGCTTGGCGCTTCAGCTCTGCGAGACTTCTTCTAACTTCCTCTGCGTGTTCACCGTTGGGCGCAATTTTGAGGTATTCCTCCCACGCCGCTATGGCCCCTTTGACGTCGTTCAGGTCGTGCAGAAGGACCACGCCGGTGTTATATCGGCTGTTGGCGTGTTTTGGATCCAACTTCGAGGCGGTGCGGAAGGCGCGAACGGCGTCTTCATACCTGCCCATATCTCGGTAAGTGATACCGAGGTCAGTTAGAACGTCTGGATTGTTGGGCTGAAGCTTCAGGGCCTTTTCGTATGCGGCGGCCGCTAGAGCAGAGCGCCGCGGCACCGCGTCGAATTCTCGGTTGCCTATGGCTATAAGTTCGGCAGGGTTGTTGGTTCTTTCTATCTCCGCTCTAACCGCTGGATCGTCGAAATTGGGGTCTACTGCGTCTGTTCTGCTTGATTGTGGGGAGGAGCTCGGCATTTCGGCCGCGTCTATTGGTGGGTGCCCCGGAGGCAGGCCGTTTATGCTTGCAGGTTGTGGACGCTGAAGCGCGGTGCGGCCGGCAAAATTGCCGCCGATGAATAAGCCGGCTGTGAAGCAAACGAGTCCGACCAGAGCGGTGTTCCACCAAGCTGGTCTTTTGGTGCGCTCAGCATCAGGCTTAGCGTTGAGCGATCGCAAGTTTTTCTTTTGCTCCATATCTTGGCTTGGTTTGTGAGATCTTAGGGGGCATTTTTTACTTCCACGCCGCTGGGTGTGCATCCTTTTCGGGTTTTGTGCAGTGGAACATCGTTTGAGAGTTTTCTCATTGGGGTATTTTGGCTGTGGTGCAACCGCGGCTTTGCCGTGACGTCTAAGGATGTGGAATTGTGGAGTTGGTGCTACCAACCGATGGGGGCAGTTATGTTGAAGCGTGTGAAGATAGAGGTTGACAAAAACCAAAAACTGCTAGCTGTTGGAGTGGTTGCGGCTTTTGTGCTCGCGGTGGTTCTCGCGGCCATTCCAGGGGGGACTTCTTCTGGCCGGAGCGCCGCCACGAAGGTCGTAAAGAGCCGCACTGCAGCTTCCACACCGCGCCGCACAGAGCCCGTTAAGCGCTCTTGGCAGGAATACGAGCGCATAGTGGCAAAGAATCCGTTCCGCCCTTTGGTAACGAAGAGCAACGGCGAGCGGCGGAGCGGGGTACTGCCCGCAGGCATGCCCGGTGCGCTTCCTCCGGTAAGCTTGGCGGTACAGCCGATCGGCAATACTGCTAATGAAAAATCAACTTTATCAGGTTGGGCATTTGTGGGTACTGTAAGCGTGGGTAAAGAGATTTACGGTTTGCTGGAGAACCGAAAGCAGTCACAGGGTGGTTACTACAAAGCCGGAGACATGTCTCCTTTGGGAAAAATTCAGTCCGTAACCACGGAGTTCATAAGTATTTCCACACCGCGCGGGGTGGAGACACTGCCCCTTGTAAGCGGTGACACCGTGGCGGAGTGGAAATCCCAGCAACAGCGCGCCGGAAGGACCAACGAGCAGTCACAGCCGCCCTCGGATGATGAGCTTTTGAGAGTGCTTGAGGCGGCACTTTTGGGCGGCGATCAATCTGGGGGTGCGCAGACTCCTCCAGTTGTGGTAATGGGTCCCGGTGGACCGCCCGGACCATTTCCTCCTGGTATGGGCGGGTTCGGTCCACCAGGCGGCCCTGGACGGCGTTTTCGGAATAGGAATTAGGGCCGACAGCTTATGAGAATTTCGGCGTTCAATTGATCGCCTTTTGCCAAAGCTCTTTGCAAGAAGTTTTGGCGTTCAATCGGTCTGCTAAAACTTCTTGGTCAAAGTAAACAAAACGAAAGCGTGGGGTTCACTGCCATGATCCGAAAAAGTGGAGTGTTCTTGAGCCGTGTTGCTGTGGTGCTGGCTCTTGCGCTCCTGTTAACGCTGGGGCTGCCGGTGTTTGGACAGGACCAGGGGCGCAGTGAGGAAAGCAAGCCGGCGCCTGCGCCCACGGAACCTTCATCGGCTGACCAGCAAAAGAAAGCCGATGAGCAAAAGAATGCCGAGCCTGCACAACAGAAGAAGGCTCCGGCGGCGGCTAAGAAGGCATCTGGAAAGGCTGTGAAGACCCAGACTATTCGGGCCGGCTCTGCACAGCGCCAGCCTGGAAGCCCTCCGGTTGGTGTTAGCAACACCACGGTAACAATGAATTTCCGCGGGGCAGACATCGACCGGATTTTAGATTTCTTCGGGTCGGTCATGGGTCTTACTGTAATCAAAGATCCTTCACTGACCGGAACCGCAACAATCATAGCGCCGAAGCCAATATCCGTCGAGCAGGCCTTCAACATTTTGAACGCCTATTTAGAGACGCGCGGCTACACGGCGGTGCGTGAGAACGGTATGTTGAAGGTCAGGCCTCAAAGGCAGGGCGGCCCCGGCGGCTTCCCCGGATTTGGCACTGCCAGAGGCACGGATGGAGGCTCGGGTTCCGGCGGCGGCAGAGGATCTGAACAGCAGGGGTTCGGCGGTTTAACACTGGCTGAACCAGAGACCCGCGTTTTCCAGCTGAAGTACGCCGGGGCGCAGTCTATTTCCAGAATTATCAACGAGCTGTTCCGCGATACCGGCGGCGGCAACCAGCAACAGCGCATACAGCAGATTATGCAGTTGGTGGGCAGGCAGTTTGGCGGGCCCGGCGGTGGCAACCAGCAACAGCGCGACCGTATGCAGAACATTTTACAGCGGCTTATGCCCATGATTCAAAGCGGCGTTTCGTCTGGAACGGCGCGCGCTTCGTACGATACCTACTCCAACTC
>JBMFPP010000117.1:0-7537 GCA_049969055.1 Armatimonadota bacterium
GTTCTATATATTGCTTGCTGTTTTTGCAGCTGCCTATTATTTACCGGTTGAGGCGCCGCGCTTTCGTGGTGCAGTTTTGGAGTCATTTGCCATGCTCCACAGCTACGCGCGGGAACACGTTCTTCTGTGCCTGGTGCCGGCTTTCTTCATCGCCGGAGCGATTTCAGTATTTGTGAGCCAGGCCTCCGTTATGAAGTACTTCGGGCCTCAAACGAACAAACTCTTGTCTTATTCGGTTGCATCCGTTTCGGGGACGATTCTGGCGGTATGCTCCTGCACCGTACTGCCGCTTTTCGCCGGTATCTACATGCGCGGCGCCGGCCTTGGACCCGCCATTGCGTTCCTTTACTCGGGACCGGCTATCAACGTCCTGGCGATCATTCTCACAGCGCGAGTGCTCGGCTTCGAGTTGGGCTTGGCCAGAGCAATCGGGGCCATCTTATTCGCCTATGCAGCCGGACTGATAATGCACCTGCTCTTTCGGAAGGAGGAGCGGGAAAAGCTGGAAGCCGCCGATGTGTTCGTCGCGGAAGAGTTTGAAGAGGCCAGACCGCTGTGGAAAACAGCCGTCTACTTCGCTTTGATGGTCGGCATACTAGTGTTCGCAAATTGGGCAAATCCGAAGACCGACCGCGGCCTCTGGGCGCTGATCTATAGTATAAAGTGGCCCATCACCGTACTGCTTTTGGTTGCCCTCGCTTTCATTATCTCGAAGTGGTTCACCCGGCCGGAGCTGGCTGAATGGGGCAGAGTCACATGGGGGTTTGCCCTTCAGATACTTCCCCTTCTTTTCATTGGGGTTTTGGCCGCTGGTTTCCTGCTCGGTAGGCCCGGCCATGAGGGGCTTATACCGTCTTCGTGGATAGCGTCGCTGGTCGGAGGAAACTCGCTCAGGTCCAATCTGTTTGCCTCTGTATCAGGCGCTCTTATGTATTTTGCCACACTGACGGAGGTGCCCATTCTTCAAGGCTTATTGGGGGCTGGAATGGGGAAAGGACCAGCGCTTGCCCTACTGCTTGCTGGTCCATCCCTGAGCCTTCCCAGTATGTTGGTTTTGGTCAAACTTATGGGGTTTAAAAAGACGCTGGCTTATGCACTGGTAGTAGTTTTGCTGGCCACCGCGGCAGGCATGGTCTTCGGAAGTTTGGCAGGATAAAAGCATTCTGCAGGTCCAACCAGCGGAAGCGCCTACTGCTTGCAGTAGGCACTTCTGCCTTTGTTGGAGCTTCTGGATCAGGAGGTAAAAGGGCTTCTGGTAAAGAATTTTTACTACGGACTGTTTCCCAAGACTTTGGTGGGACGTTGCCATGGCGATTTCAGATCGTCCAGACCTTCTCGCAGACGTGCCAATCCGGAGTCTGCTTGCCACGGATTGGTACGAGCTGGATATATCGGACCGAAACTACCGGTGCGGTTTCAACCAGCGCGAAACCTTCGAGCTTTTCTCTCGCTCCGCGCCGTTCGGTGGAGCTTACATGGTCTGTGCTGGAACCGTGCGCGCGCTTACGTATCTCCTCTTCACATTAACAGAGGAAGAGGCCGAGTGGCTTGTTCAATGCGGCCTCAGCGAGGAGTTCGTTGGGTACCTCCTTTCGGCCGGCCCGGATCTGTTTAAGGGCGTTGACATATGGATTGTCGATGAGGGCAGGGTTGTATTCCCCTACGAACCTTTGATGCGCGTTCAGGGTCCCACCATACCAGTTCAAATGCTCGAGACGTACGCGCTGAACGCCGTGAATTTCTCCACTCTGGTGGCTACCAAGGCTGCAAGAATGCGCTACGCCGCTGGTGAGCGCGCGGTTCTGCTGGAATTCGGTATGAGACGTGCGCACGATCTGTCTCATCTTGTTGCCGCAAGGTGCGCAATGATTGGGGGTCTGGACGCTTCTTCGAACACCTACGCATCCCGCATATACGGAACACAGCCCCGCGGCAGTGTTATGCATTCGCAGATACAGCGCTACGACGATGAGCTAGAGGCGTTTCGCGCCCTGTACCAGTGCGCGCTGGATAAGGATAGGGTAACGCTTCTGCTGGATACGTACGATGCAATCCAGGGGGCGTACAATGCCGTTAAAGTGGCTGAAGAGATGCGCCGCAATGGGCACGAGCTTTACGCCGTTCGTTTGGACAGCGGTGACCTGGCGAGTTTATCGCGCAGGGTGCGCGCCATACTCACAGAAGCGGGCTTTCCAAACGTCAAAATCATTCTCAGCGGCGACTTGAACGAAGAGCGCATTGAGCAGTTGGTGCAGGCAGGGGCCGATTTCGATATCCTCGGCCTTGGAACCGAGCTGGTAACCTGCGCTGGACAACCCGCGCTTCCTGGTGTTTACAAAATGACCGCAACTTCCGATCCGAACACCGGTGAGGCAGTGGGCCGTATCAAACTTTCCAACGACCCGGCCAAATCCACCCTGCCCGGGGCGCATCAGGTGTATAGATTCTACTCTTCAGATGGCATGATGCAGCAGGATGTAATAGGTCTGGACCCTGAGGATGCCGACCTAGCCGAAAGCGGAGGAGAGCCGCTCCTGCGCCAGGTGGTGAAGAATGGGGAGATTCTTCTGCCGCCCCTATCCCCCTCTGAAAGGCTGATGGAGGCCAAGAGGCGCGCCGCAGAGGATCTGCGCCGTCTGCCCAGGCAGTATCTTGCACTAAGAGATGCTCCCAGATTCCCGGTGGTGCTTAGCAAGCGCACAATGGAGCTTCGGGAGAGCTTAGCGCGCGAGCTGGAGGCTTCGCCTTACTGCGGCGGCCAACCGATCCCGGAGTGGAACGAGTCTTAAGTTTGAATTGGCAAGAAGTTCCGGCGTTCGATCTAGTTTCCGTTCAGGGAGTTTTGACGTTCAATTAGAAGCTGTTGGTTTGTCAAAACTTCTTGTTGTCTATCAAAACTTCCTTGGAAGGCTTTGGTATGGTTGTGAATGTTGCAGTTGCCCAAGTTAGGGCGGAAAAGGGCGATTACAGTGCCAACCTGCGCTCAATTGGGGATATCTTCGAGCAGTTGGTGGACGAAGGTATTCCTGTCGACGTGCTTGTGTTTCCGGAAACCGTTATGTCGGGCTACTTCCTGGAGGGCGGTGTTGTTGAGGTTGCCAAGTCTGCCCATGAACTGCTGAACGACCTCCAGCATGAGTACATACAACGCTGTAAAGCAGGTGCCCCGGAGTTGGACGTGGTTGTTGGTTTTTACGAAGTGCTGGACGGCAAGCATTACAACTCTTGCCTTTACGGCTCTTTGGGGCTGGATCCCAAGCTTCACCACGTTCACCGAAAGGTGTTTTTGCCAACCTACGGTGTGTTCGACGAGGAGCGTTTTGTTTCTCGGGGCGTGCGCATAGATGCGTTTCAAACCAAGTTTGGCAGGGCCGCGATTCTTATATGCGAGGATGCTTGGCATTCTTTGTGCGGCACTATTGCCGCCCTTAAAGGCGCCCAGATTATTTACATAGTCAGCGCTTCCCCTGGGCGCGGTTTCCGCGGTCCGGAGGTTGACAGCGTGCGGTGGTGGCGCAACGTGGTTACCTCGATAGCCGGGGAGCACAACGTTTTCGTTGTTTATGCCGGCCTTACCGGATTTGAAGGCGGCAAGGGCCTTACAGGGGCATCCATGATTGCCTCCCCATCCGGTGAGATTATCGCTGAAGCGCCCATTCTTGAGGAATGCCTCCTGCACTGTGCGTTGGATATGGACGACATCGCCGTAATCCGCGGAAGCTTTCCGATGCTTCAGGATCTGGAGTCCTGCCTGGCCGACCTTGTTGCCGAACTGAACACTGTTTTATCCGAGCGGCATCGAAGCTGATTTTTGCTCCGGAAAGAAAGGTTTTAAGTTCAAGAGAATCTTGTCAAAACTTTTTGCACTGCTTTTGCTTCCGCCTCCATCCCCGCCTGTGAAAACCTAAACTCTTCTTAAACGCCGCTTAGCACCACCTTAAATCAAAGCGCATTTCTTTTAACATTCCAGTGGTACACTTTGACCGGGTGTGCCCAAGAAGTTTAGCGCGCAAGGAAAGGAGAGAGTGCAGGTGGTGAGTTTTTGCAAAAAGCTTTTTGTCCCTGTACTGCTTTTGAGCATTGCACTGGCTTCGGCGGCGCCAGCTCAGCAGTTTGCGGACATACCCCCGGACCACTGGGCGCATGAAGCCGTCGAAAATCTGGCCAACCGGGGGCTTGTTCTGGGCTATCCCGACGGGAGGTTTTTGGGCGGAAGATCCCTTACCAGGTATGAAATGGCAACGATCATCAAGCGCGTTTTGGATCAGATTGATCAGAAACTGCAAGGAGCCGGTAAACCGTCCGAACCAACGGCTCAGCCCCAGGTAACGAAGGAGGATTTGGAGACTATTCGCAAGCTGGTTGAAGAGTTCAAGGTGGAGCTTACGGTCATCGGAACCAAGATGGATGAAGCGCAGAAGGACCTGGCTGTCCTTCGTGAACAGTTGGAGGGAATGAAAGGGGAGTTGGCTTCAGCGAAGCAAACTGCAGAGGAGGCCAAAGCTCAAGCCGCCGCGGCGAAGGAACAGGCAGACGAAATACAGGCAACGCTTGCGGACAAGGCCGAGAGCGAGGCTGTTCTTCAGCAGGATGTTGCCAGTCTGAAAAAGCTCAAATTCTCTGGCTACATCCAGTCTCGGTTCCGCAGTAGAGAAACGGAAAAGTCCAACTTTACGGTGCGGCGCGGGCGCTTGAAGGCTGTCTATTCCGGCGCCCAATCCAACTACACGCTTCAGATTGATGCAACCGAGGGCGGGGTGGCTCTGCGAGATGCTTACGGTGAGTGGATGCCAAGGCCCAACGTGGTCTTCTGGTTTGGGCAGTTCAAGGTTCCGTTCGGCTTCGAGATAGAACAATCTTCAAGCGACCGCGAAATGCCGGAGCGCACTGAAGTGATTCGAGCCCTCTTTCCCGGCGAACGCGACAGGGGCATTCGTCTTACACACCTGTTGGGTTCGAAAACCACTTTGGACCTCGGTGTGTTCAATGGCAACGGAGTCACAACAGCCGCGGATCAGGACAACCACAAGAACGTTGTTGCGAGGGTGAAGCACTCGATTACTCCGAGTTGGGATCTGGGTCTGTCCGGATACTGGGGTAAAGCAAAAGTCGGGGCTTCTGCGGAGGTTAAAGACACTAGGCAGAAGATGACCGGCGATTTCAACGGTGACGGCGTTCCCGAAACGATCGAGGTTACTGTACCTGGGAAGCCGGCGGTCCCCGGAGTTTACGGCAAGCAGAACCGCTTCGGGATCGACATGCAGGTGTACAACATATTTGGCTGCACCCTTAAGGGCGAGTGGATCCGTGGGAAACAGCCGGATCCAAAGGCTGTCAGCAAGGATGTTCAGGGGTGGTACGCTCTGCTGAACGTTCCCATGGGCATAAGCTGGTTGTTGACCTCCCGCTACGACGAGTACGATCCAGATACCAACGCGGTTAATGACAAATTCCGAACCTGGGGGTTTGCTCTCACGTACTACGCCAGTGGCAACCTTAAGTTCACAGCCGCTTACGAGATTCCGAAGAGGCAGGGAGTGTCTGGCTCAAACAACATTTTTACCTTCCAAGCCCAGCAGAAATTTTAATGGATGGGGGCAACGAAGATGCTGAAAAAGGTGAATTTGGCGATCCTTTCGCTTTTGGCGGCTGCTGTTTCCGTTTCCAATGCGGCTGTCAGCGGCAGTCTCGTGATCAAGGGTTCAGATACAATGCTTCCGCTTGCTCAGAAGTGGGCGGAAGAGTTCCAAAAGAGGAATCCGCAGGCGATCGTTTCTGTAACGGGCGGCGGCAGCGGCGTTGGCATAACGGCGCTTATAAACGGCACCTGCGATATTGCCAACGCGTCTAGGCCCATAAAGCCGAAGGAAATTTCCTCTGCCAAAGGGCGCAACTTCATTCCGAAGGAGTTCCCCGTGGCACGCGACGGAATAGCCGTTGTTGTTCACCCAAGCAATCCTATAAGAGAGCTAACGCTTGAACAGGTGCGCGGTGTGTACCTCGGTAAGATTAACAACTGGCGGGAGCTAGGAAGCAATGCCGGGCGAATCGTGGCTGTTGGAAGGGATACCGCTTCCGGTACTTACGCTTTCTTCCAAGAAGACGTGCTTAAGGGAGCCCCTTACCGACCGGACATGATTTCTCTTCCGTCCAACAATGCTATTGCTGCCACGGTGTCGCAGGACAGGGGAGCGATTGGCTATATAGGAATTGCCTATGCTAAGAACTTTTCCAAAGCCGGTAAAGTGAGGATTGTGCCAATCTCGTTTGGAAAAGGCAAGCCGGCCGTACTTCCCGATGACGATACCATCCGTTCCGGGGAATATCCCATAAGCCGCTTCCTGTTCTGCTATACGCGCGGCAATCCATCCGGGGTGGTGAAAGCTTACCTGGATTTCGTGCAGAGCTCAGAGGGGCAGGCCGTGGTTCGGCAGATCGGATACGTTCCAATTAGATGACAACTCCCCCACCAAGAAGTTTTGACGTTCAATTAGTCCTTGTTGTTTGTCAAAACTTCTTGCAAGCAGGGGGTGGACGCAGGATCGGTGGTGTCAGAGCAACGCGTCCACCCCTGGTTTTCACATTGTCTTAGGACCCTGTTGGGGATATTTTACTTTTGCTGAGCGTGGACGCATTAGGATGTTTTGACATTCAACTGACTTCGCCGGTGAGATATTTTGCAAATACCGGAACAAGAAGTTTTGACAAACAAATCGTTTTGCCGACAAGAAGTTTTGACAAACCAACAATACCTGATTGAACGTCAGAACTTCTTGAAGGAGTTTCTGGTCCAGGCGGCATACTACTTTCTGGGCCAAGCGGGGGTTTGAGAAAGTGGAGCTTGCTGGGTTAACCGACAAATCGTTTTGCCGAGTTCAATTAGTTGTTGTTGGTTTCGGCAAAACGATTTATGCTGGTTTTGCGAAATCCTTGCCTGTCGGCGACAGGCCTTTTGGGGAGGGAAAACCATGGTTAAAAAGATTGCTGTGTTAGCCCTTTCGGCCTTAGCGGCTTTGGCTGTTTCTGCTGGTGCAGGCGTTGGCGGCCGTTTGGTGATCAAAGGCTCGGACACGATGCTTCCGCTTGTAAACCAGTGGGCGGAGGAGTTTCAAAGAAAGAACCCCCGGGCCGTTGTATCCGTAACCGGCGGCGGTAGCGGCGTTGGCATAACGGCGCTTATAAACGGTACCTGCGATATTGCGGCTTCATCCAGGCCTATGGAGCCGAGGGAGGTGGCCGCGGCCAAGAGGCGCAACTTCGTGCCGAAGGAATTCCCCGTGGCAATTGATGGGATAGCCGTTGTTGTGCACCCAAGCAACCCGGTTAAGTCGCTGACTGTTGACCAAGTTCGGGATATATACACCGGCAGGATCAACAACTGGAGCCAGCTTGGTGTCAAAGCCGGTCGGATCGTCGCGGTGGGGAGGGATACCGCCTCCGGCACCTACAAGTTCTTCCAAGAAGACGTGCTGAAAGGCGCGAAATACCGAGCGGATATGATCTCTCTGCCGTCCAACAATGCCATTGCGACCACGGT
>JBMFPP010000118.1:0-7517 GCA_049969055.1 Armatimonadota bacterium
CTATCAACCGACCGCTCTTCGGCGGCACCAAAACATCATCGGCAATCATCCGGTCCTGCTTCGCACCAACAATAACCTCTCCAGCCATCATGAACACGTACCGGTTGGATGTATTCTCAACGCGCACCTCGCTGACTCGTCCTGACCCAACCTCAGAAACCTCAAGCACTCCTTGCCGCAGAGCCTCATCCAAAGTGAGGAACTCCACATCGAACTGCTCAGGACCGGTGACGGGGAATACCGTAAGGTTTCTGTAAGAAATTGGCCTTCCAACCCGAAGTTGGTTTATGGTTCTCTCGATAACGTCCTGAGAACCCCTTGCCGCAAGAAGCACGGCAAAGGAAAGAAGAAAGCTTGTAAACACACTCATGGTTTTGCTACCTCCTCTCACAATTTAGATACCCAACTACAAAAGACTTCATCGGCCGCCGCTTGCGGCGAATACCCTAATCCGCAACAGCGCCGCGGCGCCTAATGCTCTCTATACAGCAGGTTTCACGCACGCGCACGCGGAAAGAGTAAGCAGTCAGCGGAAGCTCCAGCTTATCCAATTGGAAGGTACCCATGAGCGGAATTAAATTATCCATAAAACCAGAGCCGAACATTGATGATTTGGTGAAAACCATCACCCGCAAAGGACTGCCTCGCCGTGTTCCGTTTATGGAACTGTTTGCGGACTGGGAAGTTATGATTGAGTGCTGTCGCCTAACAGGATTGGACCCAAATTCCCTGCCGGACGACACCCGCGCCTATGAAGTGACAAAACACTTCTACTACACCCTGGGATACGATTACGTGCCGTGCACCGTCGGCAACTTCGCATTTCCGCGGGATGTGCACCTGGCCGAAGATACCGCTCCCGAGCTAAAGCGCGAGCACCGTGCCTGGACCGATGAACACCGCGGCCCTATCGGAAGCTGGGAGGAGTTCGAAAAATACCCTTGGCCCGATCCAGCCAAGGTTGACACATCCGCACTGGAGTGGTTTGAGAAAAATCTTCCGGACGGTATGGGCATCGCTTCCGGCTGTCACTCTGTTTTCGAGCAGGTAACGTGGCTGATGGGCTACGAAACCCTCTGCTTCTCGCTCTACGACAATCCGGATTTAGTTGACGCAATGTTCCAAAAAGTCGGCAGTCTGTTCTACGAGGTCGCGAAGATCCTGGTGCAGTTTCCGAGGGTCCGCATCCTAATGGGCGGCGATGATATGGGTTTCAAAACACAGCCGATGGTTCCACCGCAGGTTCTTATCGAAAAATCGTTCCCATGGCACAAAAAGATAACCGAGCTAGCGCACCAATACGGCAAGCCAAACGTTCTGCACTCATGCGGCAACCTAACCGGTCTCTGGGATGCCATAATCGACTACTGCGGATACGACGGCAAACACTCCTTCGAGGACGTGATAGAGCCTGTGTGGGAGGCCAAAAAACGCATCGGCCGCCGCATATCTCTAATAGGCGGTGTGGATGTCGACTTCTTGTGCCGCGCCTCAGAAGACCAGGTGCGCAAACGGGTCAGGTTCATACTGGAGCAGTGCATGCCCGGAGGCGGATACTGCTTGGGAACCGGCAACACCGCCTGCAATTACATCCCTGTTCGCAACTACTTGGCGATGCTTGATGAAGGCTATAAAGTGGGTTGGTACGCCCAAGCCTGAAACAGCAGTATTTATCCCTGCTTCTGCACCCTGCTCTCAAAAAGCCGCCGGTACAGCGCAGCTCAGTAACCCATCTCCAAGCGGTACTGCACAGCTTGAACCTCTTCCACCGTCGGCGGCAGTGCCCACGCTTCTTCAACCTTGTGGTTGCTGATGAAAAGCACTTCCGGAACGCCGTGCACCAGATGCCGCAGTTTGGGGCGCGGTGCCTCGAGAATCGGGAACACTGCACCGAAGCGCCTGCGGAACTGCTGAACTTTCGGATCCTTATCAACAGCAAAAGCCAAAAATTTCATGTCTCCGCGCTTTTGATAAAGCTCGTTAAACCGGGGCACGGCGCGCGCGCAGTGAATGCACCGTGTGCTTAAGAAAACCACTATGGTAGATTCCCGCGGCAGAGGCACTGCTTCTCGGTAACCCGGTATGCTTTTCACCGTTCTACCCTTAATTCCGGCTACCTGCGCATCCGATACCTCTTCGCGGCTTGGAACCTGCCCCCACCCGTTCGCCATAGAAGCCAAAACCAGTATGCTCACAACGCCGAACACCTGTCGGCGGCGAATTACGCGCTTCGGGTCCACCGGCGGCGTCCATCGGTATGCCGACAAAATCAGGCCGAGCAGAACCAAGTCCTCCAAAGCAGCCTGGGCCGGGCTTCTGCTGAGCATTTCACCGAAACAGCCGCACTCCTCCAAACAGCCGCGGATCCAACCCCATGCAACAGCGAAAAGAAAAACCCCAACCAGTGCCGCGGCGGTCGCAAGAGCAGGCCTCGGATATGCGCGGGACAGTAGTGCAATCCCAAGCAGCAGCTCAAAATAAGCTATCAAAAAAGCAACCCGCGGCGTCCATGCCTCCGGCATCAACTCGTACGTAATAAGTTGAACAGCAAACCGCGGCAAATTTGAAAGCTTCGCAACAGCCGCCGCCAGCATCAGCAGTCCGACTGCAATGGAAATCAATACCCCGGCCTTTTCTTTCAAAGACATTCCTCCACACCCCGCAAAACTTTTTCGCCTGCCTCAAACACCCATCCTCCTTCTCTGCTTCTAGAAAGGAAAGACCCCTTTAGACGTGGAAGAAAAATCCTGGCAGTTTTGCATCCAACCAATGCGCTAGGCCTCAACACACTGCCAGGAGTAAACCCAATATGGCGGAACTAATTCGCATGCCCATTATGGGCGAAACAATGAAAGAAGGCACCATCACCCGATGGCTCAAAAAGGAAGGCGATAAGGTTGAGAAGGACGAGCCTGTACTGGAGGTTATGACCGATAAGGTGAACATGGAGGTGGAGGCGCCGAAAAGCGGAACCATTTTGAAAATCCTCCACCCCGTAGATGCCATTGTACCGGTGCAGGCTCCCCTCTTTATCATAGGCGAGCCGAACGAAGATATCTCCCAGCTTTTGGCCACGGCCGGCATCCAACAGCCACCCGAAGCTAAGGAAACACCCGCCGCACCAACACCCTCCCCAACAGAAATCCCTCCCACTGCTCCCGCAGAGCAAACCGCGTTTGCCGAAGAGGTGAAGGCTTCTCCGCGTGCAAGAAAAGTCGCCTCCGAACTAGGGGTGGATCTGTCGCTTTTGGCAGGCAGCGGCACCGGACCGGAAGGGCGGATTATCGAACGCGACGTCCGCGCCTTTGCCACCCAGCAAAAGGTGCGCATAAGCTCGCTGGCACAGCGCTTGGCAAAGGAGCGTGGTATCCGCCCCGAAGAAATTATAGGCACAGGACCCGGGGGCAAGGTTACCAGAGAAGATGTTCTGCGTGCCGCCCAGTCCGTTCCAGAAGCCCCATCCATGCCGGCGGAGGTCCAAAGGATTCCGCTGTCCGGCCTGCGCAAAATGGTGGCAGACAACGTGGCCAGAAGCTTCAGAACCGCTCCGCACGTCAACCTTACAATGGAGGTGGAGATGACGGAAGCGGTGAAGCTCAGGGAGCAGATCCTGGAGGACCTGGAGCGAAGATACAACGTGCGCCTCAGCTACACAGACATGATAGTAAAAGCGGCCGCTTTGGCCCTGCGCGATCATCCGCACCTGAACTGCTCTGTGGAGAACGACGCGCTCATCCTGCACCCGGAAATCAATGTGGGAGTGGCGGTGGCAGTAACGGATGGCTTGGTTGTGCCCGTACTGCGCAGTGCAGATCGCAAACCGCTCCACGAAATTTCTCTCGAACTCAAACAGTTGGCGGCTAAAGCCCGAGAAGGCCGTCTTTCTCCGCAGGACCTTTCCGGCGGAACCTTCACAGTCACAAACCTCGGTCCCTACGGCGTGGATGCTTTTACACCGATCATCAATCCTCCGCAGTGCGCCATTTTGGGAGTCGGACGAATTGCGGAAAAGGTCGTTCTCCGAGAGGGAAAAGCGGAAACCATCCCGGTTATGAATTTGTGCCTCTCCTTCGACCACAGAGCCGTAGACGGCGCCCCTGCCGCCGAATTTCTACGCGACGTAAAGGGCTACCTGGAGCGCCCTTACAGACTGCTGGTGTAGCTGATGAGCGGGGTTCTGGAAATAGAAATCGCGGGACTAAGCTTGGTCATATCAAGCGATGACCGTTCTTTCCTCTCGCAAATAGCTGATCGTTACGAAGGATTTATTAAGCCCTCCGGCGAGCCCGCCTTGTCGTACTTCTTCTATATGAGCACCGACGAAAACCTGGCCGCCGGCTCCGAAACCGTACCGGAGGTTGCTCGGGGCAAAACCGGCTACCGTATCCTAAGGCGCGATTTCGAGGCCGATGTGTTTCCCGCCTCCCGCGAGATAAAGGGAATCGTGGCCCGCAACCTCTATTCCCTAGATTCGCTCCTGCGCGTATTCTTCTCTGTGGCACTGTTGGAGCTGGATGGGATTTTGCTCCACTCCTCGTCGGTGCTGGATGGCTCCAGGGCTTTCGTTTTCTTTGGGGTGTCCGGCTCGGGCAAAACCACCACCGCTCAACTGTCTTCATCCACACGGCAGGTCCTTTCAGACGAGCTTACAATCATAAGGCTCCACGAGGGCGGCCACCGAGCCTACGGAACCCCTTTCTGGGGCGAGATGCAGAAAAATGGCACCAACGCCAGCGGCAAAATCACCGCCCTCTTCCAGCTTGTTAAAAACACGGAAACAAAGCTCGTGCCGCTTCGCCCCATGCCAGCCCTCCAGCGCATCCTGCCCTGCGTGCTTTTCTTCGCGCGGCAGGAAAACTTCGTCCAGCGTGCAGTGGACATCTGCTGTCGATTAGTGCAGGACCTGCCAATCTACGAAATGCACTTCCTGCCAGATCCTTCTTTTTGGAGGCTGCTTGCCAATGTTAAGTGACGAAGCTTTGCTCTCTATGCGCTTTGCTCGGCACCCACATGCCGCTTGGAGAGCGCTTCCCTACGGTACCGCTTCCGCCGAGGCCGACCTCGATGGCCCTCCTCCAGAGCAGGAGGTTATCATCGTCGATCCGGTGGAAAGCATTTCACACTACCTCTTAGATGACGTAAGCGTATTCATCTGGACCAACATGGACGGCGAACTCACGGTGGAAGAGCTGGTTCGCAAAATCTGCGAGGAGTTCGACGTGGACCAGCAAACGGCCCGTGCAGATACGCTCGAATTCATCCGAGAGCTTCTGAGCCGAAACCTTCTGGTGGAAGCAAATTAATCCTAAACTGCATTGACAGTCCGCGCTGAGGAGGTCGTGTTGACGAGCAGAACCGAATCTCTCCCCACACAGCGTATCATCGATTTCCACACCCATGCGTTTCCGGACTTCTTGGCCGCCCGAGCTATAGAAGCTCTGGAGGCCAAAGCTCCTGGGTACAAAGCCTTCACAGACGGCACCCTCTCCGGACTGCTCCGAGAAATGGACTGCGCAGGCGTGCAAACTGCTGTGCTCTGCTCGATCGCCACATCTCCCAACCAGGTGCGCTCCATACTCGATTGGTCCCTCCAAATCGCCAGCGAGCGCATCATTCCCTTTGCCTCTGTTCATCCAGCCTGCAGTTCCCTGTACGAAACAACCGCGCAGATCGCAAAGTCTGGGCTTAAAGGCATTAAACTGCACCCCCAGTACCAATGCTTCTTCGCAGACGACCCGGATGTCTTCGATATATACAAAGCGGCCGCCGACTACGGCCTTATCCTAATGTTCCACGCCGGCTACGACATCGCATACCCCACCGATCCGCGCGCACAACCCCACCGAATTGCCGCCGTGGCACGCCGATTCCCGGGCCTGCGTATTGTAGCCGCTCACATGGGCGGCTGGAAGGATTGGGAACAGGTCCTTGAACACCTTGCCGGAACCGACATTTACTTCGACACATCCTTCTCCGTTGGAGACAGCCCTGACGACGCTCCTAAACACCTCCTGCAGGAGATTCTGAACAAACACAGCCCGGACAGACTGCTGTTCGGAACTGATTCGCCGTGGCGCAATCATTCTGTGGAGCTGAAGGCACTGCACAGCTTGAACCTGCCGGACTGTGTTATGCGCGCCGTCTTGTGGGATAACGCCGCCGCACTGCTCGGAATTTCATGAGCCCTGCAAACCAGACTATGGCCGCCCATGAGCGATTCCGCTTCGACTCCTTAGAAGCCCTGCAGAAGAAGGTTGCTGACCTTGGGCTAGATATCCGATTTGAAACCAAGATAGAAGCTTTGCGCACGCCGATCCGCGTTGGTTCAACAGCCTTGCCGAACAGGCTTGCTATCCATCCGATGGAGGGATGCGACGGCACACCGGACGGCAGCCCCGACAGCCTCACCATCCGTCGCTACGAGCGCTTTGCACGAAGCGGAGCCGGATTGGTCTGGTTTGAGGCAACAGCAGTAGCTCACGAAGGCCGAGCGAACCCCCGCCAACTGTGGCTGCACGCTGAAAACGTTGGTGCGTTCGCTGAGCTGATATCGCGCATGCGCCGCACCGCGGAGCAGGAGTTCGGCCAGAACTTTAGGCAAACCATAATATGTCAGCTCACGCACTCAGGGCGCTACAGCAGACCCAACGGCCGCCCCAAACCCGTAGTAGCCCAGCACGACCCGTTTTTAGACGCCCACAGCCGCATTTCACCGGATTACCCGCTTATAACCGACGGAGAGCTTGAGCGGCTGGAAGATGCTTTCGTCCAAGCCGCCCGCCTGGCCAAAAACGCCGGCTTCGACGGAGTGGATATCAAAAGCTGTCACAGGTACCTTATCTCGGAACTGCTTGCCGCGCACACCCGTGAAAGCCTTTACGGCGGAAGCTACGAAAACCGAACGCGCTTTCTTAAAAACGTCGTTGCTAAAATCCGGCACGAGCTGGGAGGCTCTTTCCTTGTGACCCCGCGCCTGAACGCCTTCGACGGCATACCCTATCCATATGGCTTCGGTCAAGACACAAGCGGAATCAACGCTCCAGACCCCACCGAACCGAAGCGCCTGGTTCGCGAGCTTTTCGATATGGGCGTTCCGATGGTTAATATCACGGTTGGAAATCCCTATTACAACCCGCATCTAGGGCGCCCGTTCGATATTCCCGTTGCAAACGGCTACATTCCAAATGAGCACCCTCTTGAGGGGATCGCCAGGCTCTTCCACCTTGCACGAGAGATACAACAGCACGTACCGCAGATGGTGGTTGTCGGCACGGGCTACAGCTGGCTTCGGCAGTTCCTCGGTTACGCGGCCGAAGCAAACGTGCGGAACGGCTGGGTGTCAGTGGTCGGTGTTGGGCGGGAGGCTTTTGCTTACCCCAGCTTCGCACGCGACCTGCTTGAACGCGGCGAACTAGACCCCCAGCAGGTATGCATAACATGCAGTAGCTGCAGCCAAATAATGCGCGACGGCGGCACCACAGGCTGTGTACCTAAAGACAGAAGCGTGTACCAGCCCG
>JBMFPP010000119.1:0-5736 GCA_049969055.1 Armatimonadota bacterium
CAAGCTTGTCTTTTTCCAACGACGGCTCTCTCATTGCCTCTGGAAGCAGTGATCAAACGGTGCGCATAACCCGGGTACCAGACGGATCCGCAGTAGCGGTGTTCCGCGGCCACACGGCCGGCGTAACCTCCACGGCGTTTCGTCCGGATCGGTACGAGGTGGTCAGCACCAGTTCTGACGGCACCCTTAGAATCTGGGACATCGAAGGAAAATCCCCGTCCCAAGTACTGCAACTTCCATCCGGCGCGGATTGCGTTGCTTATTCGCCTGACGGACAGCTTCTGGCAGTGGGCTGCTGGAACGGCTTGGTGCAAGTGTGGAGGCGGGAACCTCTCGAGCTACTGCGGACATTGAAGGCGCACGAAGGCTTTGTATCCGCCGTTGGTTTTGTGCGGAGCGAAGGCTTGTTGGTTTCAGCCGGCGGCATGGACGATACCGTGAAAGTATGGGACATCCGCGGCGAAAAGCCAATCATCATATACGAGGGGAACGACGGCTCCGGGGTGAACTGCACTGCCGTCAGCCCCGATGGAAAACTGCTTGCCTACGGACAGAGTTCAGGACGGTTGGTTGTAGTGCGAATTACGTCGGAAGGCGGTTCTGCGCCCGGAGATGTAAACGGGGACGGTACGGTATCTATGGCGGACGTTACTCTGCTTCTGCGAATGGCCGCTGGGATTGTTGCGGCAACGCCACAGCAGGTGTTGGCCGGTGATGTGAACGCTGACGGCAAGCTTACAACAGCCGATGTGAGCCTGCTGTTGCGGCGAGTGGTGGGTCTTTGGGATAAGCGAAATGCATGAAGTTCTCAATCTGTTTCACAAAGCGGTTGCGGCTTGGTTCGCGTCTGAAATTGGAGAGCCGTCGCCTCCGCAGATTCAGGGATGGCCGTCTATCGCCGCGGGGAACCACACACTGATATTTTCTCCCACAGGGTCCGGGAAAACGCTGGCGGCTTTCCTTTGGTGCTTGGATCACTGCATGCGCCTGCCTGAATCCCAAAATCCGAGTGTACGCGTTCTATACGTGTCGCCGCTGAAAGCTCTTAACAACGATATTGAAAGGAACCTTCAGGCGCCGCTCAGGGGTATCCGCGAATACGCCAAGCGGATGGGTCTATCACTTCCCGAGCTCAGAACCGCTGTGCGCACCGGAGACACCCCCGCAAGGATCCGCCAGCAGATGGTCAGGAAGCCGCCGCACATACTTATCACCACCCCAGAATCCCTCTACCTCATCTTGACGTCGCCAACCGCTCGCGAGATTCTCCGCGGGGTAGAGTACTGCATAGTGGATGAAATACACGCCCTGTGCGGAAACAAGCGCGGCGTGCACCTTTCGCTTTCTCTGGAGCGGCTGGTTCACCTCTGCAAAAGGGAATTTGTCAGGATCGGGCTTTCAGCCACACAGCGCCCGCTGGAGCTTGTTGCGCGCTTTTTGGGAGGGCAGGATAGCTGTGGGCAACCTCGGCACATTAACATCGTTGACGCGAAGTTTGACAAGCAGATCCATGTGAATATCCGCTATCCCACGGCAGATTGGCAGGTAAAGCGTTCGGGAAGCGTTTGGGATCTGGTTGCACCTGAGGTTTTGGACATTGTAAGCGAACACCGATCTACGCTGGTATTTGCCAATGCACGTAGGACGGCGGAGCGTCTGACTTTTAAGATAAACACTTTGGCCGGTGAAAACACGGCTTACGCCCACCACGGCAGTATCTCGAAAGAGCGCCGGAAATCGGTTGAGCAGGCATTGAAGAATGGAGAACTGCGGTGCGTGGTTGCCACTTCTTCCCTAGAGTTGGGCATAGATGTTGGAAACATTGACCACGTGGTTCAGGTTCAATCTCCGAAATCCGCATCGCAAGCCATTCAAAGGATTGGACGGTCGGGACATTCGGTAACTGCAGTAAGCAAAGGAACCTTCATCGCCACGCATCCTCACGATCTGCTCGAAACAGCGGTTGTGGCCAAGGCAGTGCTTGATGGAGATATTGAGCCCACATCGATTCCGGAATGCTGTTTGGACGTCCTTGCCCAACAGATTGTGGCGATGGCCAGCGTCGATGAATGGTCCGAGGAGAGTTTGTACAACTGCGTACGCCGAGCGTACCCATACCGCAGTCTCACAATGCCTCAGCTCAAGGCCGTGCTCGAGATGCTTTCCGGAAGGTACTCTTCGCTGGCCCCGAAGGAGCTTTCACCAAGGCTCGTATGGGACGCCGTCAACGGCGTTATACGCGGTGCAAGCGGATCGCGCATGCTTGCGGTTCGGTCGGGAGGCACAATCCCAGACAGGGGATATTACGGTCTGTACCTCACTGACGGAACAACTAGAATTGGTGAGCTGGACGAAGAATTTGTCTTCGAGCGCCGGGTGGGAGACTGCTTCCAGCTCGGGACATCTACATGGCGAATAGAAGCCGTAACCCATGATAAAGTGCTTGTGTCTCCGCACTTTGGTGCTCCCGGCATGATGCCTTTCTGGCGGGGAGAGTACTTCGCAAGGAGCTACCATCTGAGCTTGCGGGTTGGAAAACTGTGCCAAGAGCTTGAATCCGCCGTGGAAGAGGAGAGATGTTTGGGATATCTAAGGGCGAAATATCCGTTGGACCAAGCTTCTGCAGGCTCACTGGCGGATTACATTCGCCGCCAAAAGCGCTCCACACAGCGCGTTCCGTCCGATCGATGCGTAGTTTTAGAGCAAAGCCGAGACGAAGGCGGACACCCCGTTTTCATCCTTCATTCGCTGTTCGGCGGCCGCGTGAACGCCGCTTGGGCGCTTCTGATAAGCAGACAGATGCGAACCACGGCCGGAGCAAAACTGCAGTGGGTTTTCAGCGACGATGCAGTTATGTTCCATGGTACCATAGGGGTAGACCTTGCGCTTGTAGAAGCGGCTGTGCGCATCGACCCCGATTTGGTGGAACAGTTGCTGGTGGAGGAACTCCTTGAGTCCTCTTTGTTCGGCGCTAGGTTCCGCGAAAACGCCGCGAGGGCATTGGTGCTTACAAAGTTCGACTCAAAAAAGCGTACTGCTCTCTGGATACAGCGCCTTCGCGCCAAAGACCTCTTGGACGCAGTTCGGGGGTGCCCAGAATTCCCAATTACGCTGGAAAGTCTGCGCGAGTGCTTGAAAGACCATCTTGAAGTGGATGCTCTCAAGGATATACTCAGGGGACTCCAAGAAGGCACGATCGAGCTGGTGTGCGTATGTACTGAAGTACCGTCTCCATTCGCGGGCAATCTGATGTGGCAGTATACAAACGAGTACCTCTACGAGGACGACACCCCGCATCGGTCTGCGGTCCATCCATCTGTTAACAGAGAGCTTCTCAGTCAGATGATAGGCCTCAACCGAATGAAGGGTCTGCTTGATCCCCGTGCGGTGGCTAAACTGGAATCCCGACTCCAGCGCACGGCTCCGGAACGCAGGGCCAGCAACCCTGATGAGCTCCACCACATCCTGCTGAGCTTGGGAGATCTGTGCGCCGAACCACCCGGTGAATCCGAGCTCGATCTTCGATGTTCCGGCAGTGCTGAGCTTATGATACACCGACTTGCGGTGGATGGAAGAGCCGTGGAGCTTGTACACCCAAACTCCGGCGCAAGACACTGGATTGCGGCGGAAGACTGGCCGCTTTACCGCGATGCGTTTGGACTGCCGGACCGAGATTTGCGCCTACCTAAGCACTTGGCCCATGTCAGGTACAAATCATTCGATGCATTACTGCAGTTGCTGCAAAGATACCTCGATATGCGCGGTCCGGTAAGCCAGGCCTCTTTGATCGCCAGGTTTGGCTGCGGTTCCGAAGACAACGTGCTGGCCGCCCTGAACGTTTTGGCGTCCCGGGGCGAAATTTGCCGCGGCGAGTTTTTGGAGGGGATGGAGTCCCCACAGTGGTGTTCGATGGATGTGCTGGAGCAGCTGCGGCGCATGAGCCTTCACTTCGCCCGTAGAGAGTTCGAGCCGTGCACACCGGAGGAATACGCGCGCTTCCTCCTCCGTTGGCAGCATGTGGAGCCCGGTTCCCGTTTGGATGGCCCCGAGGGTTTGGAAACAGCGCTTCAACTGCTGGACGGTTTGTGCCTGCCTGCGGAAGTTTGGGAGAGAGATGTGCTTCCGTCCAGGGTTAACGGCTACCAACCCGCATGGCTGGATGCGTTGACGGCAAGGGGCGAGGTGCGCTGGTTTGGGGTGCCGGATTGCAACCCCGGTTGGGTTGCACTGACGTGCAGTGATATCTCTCCGCGGGGCATGAAATCTAATACCACCGCGGAAAATGGGGTGAGCAAACTCGCCGCCGAGGTTTTGGATGTGCTGGATCGTCGTGGAGCTTTGTTTTTCTCGGATTTGCTGTACGAGACCGGCGCAACCACAAACGAACTTAACAGCGCCCTGTGGGAGTTAGTGTGGAAAGGGCTGATTACCAACGACACGTTTGACGCGCTCCGCACAGGAATACGGTGGGAGTTCAAATCCCCTCCAGGCGCCGTTCCGAACGTTCCAAAAGGCTCTTTGTCAGCGCACCGCCGGCGGGCAGTCGCCAGAAGCGTCGTTAAGGCGAGGATTCAAGCTGTACCTTGGAGTGGAAGATGGGCATCCCTATCTCCGCACGGCGATTTTACAGAGGAGGAGCTGACATCAGCGGCCCTTCGCGCTTTGTGCCGATATGGAGTGATAATGCGGGATTTGTGCGCCTTTGAGCCCCTGCTTCCCCCATGGAACCTGCTGTACCCCGTTTTGGAGAGAATGGAGTTCGCTGGAGAGGTGCGCCGTGGATATTTCGTCGGCGGGGTTTCCGGGGCCCAATTTGCCCTGCCGGAAGCGGTGGCGATGATGTCGGATATCAAGTCGGCAAAATCGATTCACAGCTCAAATCTGGTTTTAGTGAACAGTATGGATCCATGCTTCTCCAACGGCGCAGTGCGGTTTTTTAACACGCCGCCTGAACTTAGGCGGCAGAGAAGCCCCTCGACATATGTGGTGCTTAACGCCGGACGACCGGTGTTGGTAGCTGAGAACTGGGCGGAAAGGGTATGGTACGCCTCTGATACGCCGGACGAGATTCTCCGCCAGGCTCTTGGATGCTTGAGGCAGATTGCGCAGATACTACTGCGCGGTCCCTCCGCAGGGCTCGCAAAGCGGTATGTTGAGATACTAGAGGTTAACGGACAGCCTGTGGTTGATAGTCAAGCTTGGAACATCCTTGGAGAGCTGGGATTTGAAAAGGGTTACAAAAGCGTAATGACTTGGGGATAGGAGAATTCAGCGCAGTTCTGCTTCACTCGCGCAGTCTTGCTACAACGATCAGGTTGTCCGAAGAGCGGGGATCGAAAGGCTGACCATCGTACGAGCCGAGCGCGGAGATCAGGTCAAAGCCGGTTCGGTTCAGCAAATCGCTCAGTTCTCCGTACGTTATCGGGCGGTGCTTGGTGCTTTGAACGTTCATACTCCACCCATCTGCGGTTTCCTTAAGCACTACAACGTTGAAGGTAAGAAGGCCTTGTCTCTCTGGAATGTCGAAAAACCTCAGGAAGAGCTTTTGCCCATCCGATGTACGGCGTGTAGATAGAGGCATAAACCGCTGTCGTCTGCTCACGATTGCGTCGTAGTTATTATTGTGCACAACCAAAATCCCGAATGGACGCAGAACGGCCCGAAAGTTAAACAAAGCCGCCTCCAAACCTTTTCTATCTAAAACGTGAGGCAAGGAGTTGCCCAGGCAAACCACCG
>JBMFPP010000119.1:5746-7502 GCA_049969055.1 Armatimonadota bacterium
CCTCAAACGCCGCTTGCAAAACGACGACGCGTAGTCCCCTGGTGGTTTCCCGGCAAGCGCTAACCATTGCCGAGCTTGGGTCGGCGGCAACGACTTCAAGCCCCCATTCGGCAAACCACCTTGCGTGCATCCCTGTGCCGCAGGCGGCATCGATAACCCTCCGAACGTTGTTGCGTGCGAACAGGCTTTGGAAGAAAGGCGCCTCCCTCTGATAGCGGCTTTCCCAATCGATCATTTCGTCATATTGGGCGCCGAGGGCATCGTAAAATTCCATTTGGTGAACCTCCAATAAGAACATTTTACCACAGGATCCTTTGCGCGCTCTGAACTTTGTGCCTGAGGCCAGCGAATCCTTTGCTCCGAAGGTTTGCGAACATGATGTGAATCATGCAAAGACGCCGGCGCGGTACACTAGAATGCATACGGATGCGCTGAGGGCGCAGCGATGTCCATCGTACTAGGCTGTGCTGTTCGCTGGTCAAACAAAAGGCTGAGGTGCGGAAGATGTGGAAATACTGGAGGCATTCATGGCCCAAAGAGCACGGGGCTTGGGTTATACTAGCAGTTTCTTTCGCCATAGGGGCTGTAAGCGGAGCCGGAAATCTTAGCTGGCAGTTGGTTTTGCTTGCCGCCGCTCTGCTGGCATTTCTCGGCCGTGCAGACTTCGCCGAGTGGATACGGGGGAAGAAACCCCCCAAAGCCTTTCCCTGGTTTCTTGTGGATGCACTCGGCGCGGCTGTGCTTCTGGTACTCCTGATTGTTAATGGATACCGGCTGTTACTGCCGCTGGCTGTTGTATCCGGAGTCGCTTTGGCAGTACACACTTTTGCCTATGCAAAGCGCAGTTCCAGAAAGCTTTGGGTGGAAGCGATTGGCGTGGTCGGGCTTGCGGCTTCCGCACCCGCCGCATGGTATGTGTCCACCGGAGAGCTGTGGCCAAAGGGCGCAGCATTGTGGGCTTTGTGCGCTCTGTACTTCACCGGAGCAGTTATGCATGTGGAGCACCTGTTGGCGGCCAGAAGCGGGCGTCTCCGAACAGCGCAGTTGCTTAGGAAGCTTTCTGTGGCTTACCATTTATGCGCGGTGGTCCTGGCGGTCGCGGTTGCATATACAACCGGCTTGCCCTGGCTGGTCAGCACCGCAATGGTTCCCGCATGGATCAGGGCAATGCATCCGAAGTCAAGCTGCCAGCACGGCCCCCTCACAAGGGTTGGAAGGGCAGAGAGCCTCTACGCCGCCATTTTTGCGTCCATACTGATCGGGGTTCTCATAAAGGGGTAAGGGTGCGTGCCCGCCGGCGCAATCCCAGTTTTCACACAGGTATCAACCACCGCCCGATTCATCCAAGCGCACCATTCCACTGAGCTCCCGGTATCTGGTTTCGATCGCCTCGGGAGTCAGCTCCAGCAGTCGGGAAAGGCCGAAGCCTTGAACGCAGAACGAGGCCAGCACCGTGCCGTAGGCCGCGGCTCTGCGTAGTTCTGGCTCCGAAAAGTTATCAACGCTGGAAATGTACCCCATGAAAGCACCTTCGAACGAATCTCCGGCACCGGTTGGATCAACCACGTCTTCAACGGGATAAGAGGGCAGGGCGAAGTAAGCCTCACGGGTGAAAACCGAGGCTCCGTGCTCGCCCCTTTTGATTACGGCGGCATCAGGGCCAATGTTTAGGATTCTGCGCGCGGCTTTTACCAAGTTCGACTCTCCAGTTAGCAGTCTGGCCTCGGCGTCGTTCATAAATGCCACGTTAACTCTT
>JBMFPP010000120.1:0-7489 GCA_049969055.1 Armatimonadota bacterium
GATCCTTACATAGTTCTAAGCGGCGGACGGCTTTACTGGTTTATAGATGCTTACACTACTAGCAGTACATATCCGTACAGCCTGCCCGCTTTCGAAGGGGGCTACAATTACCTGCGCAACTCTGTAAAAGTCGTTGTTGATGCCTACCACGGTTCGATCTCTCTTTACGTTGCAGATGCAAACGATCCACTTATAAAAAGCTATTCACGCATATTCCCTAAACTGTTCCTCCCCATAAGCCGCATGCCGGCCGGCCTCCGAGAGCACGTGCGCTATCCGGAGCTTCTCTTCAACAAGCAAACCGAAATCTTCAGCGTTTACCACATGCGGGATCCGCTCGTATTCTACCAAAAAGAGGACCTGTGGAACGTGGCCCAGGAACGGGGTAATGACCCCCGCTTTGGAGCGGTTAGAATCGAAGCCTACTACGTTATGATGAAACTGCCCGGATCCGAAAAAACCGAAATGGTAATCATGCGCCCGTTCACAGCCAAAGGCAAAGATAACATGGTAGCCTGGATGGCCGCACGCTGTGACGGAGAACATTACGGGCAGATTTACGTTTACAAATTCCCCAAAACAGCCCTCGCTGAAGGTCCTTCGCAGGTGGAAGCCCGTATCAACAACGACCCCATAATCTCCTCTCAAATTACCCTCTGGGATCAGCGCGGTTCCCAAGTGATTCACGGGCATTTGCTCGTTATACCTATTGGGAGGACCGTTTTATATCTAAGGCCGTTGTTCCTTCAGGCGGAAGCGGCTACCAGTCCCATACCGGAGCTTACACGCGTGATCATGGCGGCCAATAATCCGCGCCGCGTGGTTATGGAGCGCACACTGGAAGAGGCTCTGAAGTCTTTGGTGGGGACCGAAGTCTCCGCAAAGCCGGTTGCATCCTTACCGGTTCCTGCCGAAGAAAAACCGGTCCAAGCACCCGTTGGCACAGCGGCAGTTGCGCCAGATGTGCAGAAGCTTGTGCAGGATGCTTGGAACCAATTGAGCGGCGCGGAAGCCGCTCAGCGGCGCGGAGATTGGGCGGAATACGGAAGACAGCTCCAATCACTGCGGCAAACCCTTAAACGCCTTCAGGAACTTGCGGCGGCCCAATAGGGAGCTGTTCCCGCGGTTTCTCCCCAACACTCGGTGCGCAAGAAGTTTTGCCGAACCAACAACGACTAGTTGAGCGGTAAAACTTCTTGGTGGTCGTGTAGAGTTTAGCGCCGCGGCAGGGCGCAGAATCTGGAACCGCGGCTATAGACGCTCACACCGAGTGCCTATCATTAAGTTGTCAGCCGCGCACTAGCAACCGTGCCACTGCGCGGAGGGCAGGCCGCGCTTGTGCTTGGAAGGATAGAGCGAATGGCTGACGAAATAACAATCTTGCTGAGGGGGGCGAGTTACTTTGGAAGCTATCTACATTCAAGGTGGAAATAAACTAGAGGGCGAGGTCGTTGCTAGCGGTAGCAAGAACTCCAGTCTTGCAATTCTTGCTGCCGTTCTCCTTGCGGAGGGGGAAACTGTTCTCGACAATGTGCCTAATATCGGTGATATCCACACCATGCTTAATATGCTCGAGCACCTCGGGGCCAAAGCCCAATGGTGCGGCGATCACCGGTTGAAGGTGGACACTTCATCCATTACCACCTCCGAAACCGCATACGAACCGGTTAGGAAAATGCGGGCTTCTTTCAACGTGCTAGGCCCGCTTTTGGCGCGCTTTGGCCATGCCAAAGTGGCCCTGCCCGGCGGGTGCGACATCGGCGCCCGCAACGTGGACTACCACGTGAAGGGCCTGCAGGCCTTGGGCGCACAGGTTACCGTGGAACACGGGTTTGCAGACGCCAGGGCAGACCGACTCCGCGGCGCCCACATCTTCCTCGACTATCCGAGCGTAGGAGCCACTAACCAGATAATCTCCGCCGCCGTGCTAGCCGAGGGAACCACCATCATAGAAAACGCCGCCGAAGAACCGGAAGTAGTGGACCTTGCGCGCTTCTTAAACCGAATGGGAGCGAAGATAAAAGGCGCCGGCACCAAAAAGGTGGAGATTACCGGAGTGCGCCGCCTGAAGCCCATAAAATACAGGGTGATTTCGGATAGGATAGAAGCAGCCACCTTCGCAGTGGCATCCGCCATAACCAACGGCGACGTTACCATCCACAGAGTGGTGTACGAACATGTAAAACCGGTGCTCTTGAAACTTCGAGAAACCGGCGCTGAGATCACCGTGGAAAAACCAACCGCTCGACTGCTGGATCCAGAATTCCCCGACAACGAAGAGGTAGTAGCGGTGAGGGTACGCGGACGGAGCCGCCCGCGCGCAGTTGACATAACAGCCACACCCCACCCCGGATTCCCAACGGATGTTCATCCTCTTATGGCGTCACTGCTCAGCATCGCAGACGGCACCTCTGTTATCACCGAAACCGTGTTCGAACGCAGATTCCGATATGCCGCAGAGCTGGTGCGCATGGGAGCCGATATAGTGGTTTCGGGGCAGGCGGCTGTTGTGCGCGGAGTGGAAAAGCTTACCGGCGCCAGAGTGGTGGCGCCGGACTTGAGGGCCGGTGCTGCCCTTGTGCTGGCCGGCCTTGTTGCGGAAGGCGAAACCGAAGTCTCTGGTGTGGAACATATCGACCGCGGCTACGAAAATTTGGAGGCTAAGTTGGCGCAACTCGGCGCTAATGTGATAAGATGGAAAGAGGAGAAATCTGAGCGACTCGTATGTTCCGCCTAAATCCAGAGATAGGTATAGACCTCGGCACAACAAGCATACTCGTTTATGTTAGGGGGAAAGGGATAGTCCTTCGGGAACCGTCCGTTTTGGCCGTTTCCAAAACCAGCAAAGAGGTTCTCGCTATCGGAGAGGAGGCGCGTATGATGCTCGGCCGCACTCCCGGCGATATTATTGCCATACGCCCCCTCTCCGATGGCGTGATTGCTGACTATACCCACACTAAGAAACTGCTTTCCCTCTTGATCAAAAAGGCTTGGAAAGCATCCGGCCGATGGATGAGTCCCCTGTTCCGACCGAAGGTTCTCATCTCCGTTCCCTCAGATATAACCAACGTAGAGAGGCGTGCGGTGCTCCAAGCCGCCAAAGAAGCCGGAGCCGCCTGGGTGGATTATATAGAAGAGCCGATGGCGGCCGCAATTGGAGCCGGTCTTGCCATAGATAAACCAAGCGGCAATATGGTGGTTGACATCGGAGGTGGCACCACCGATATTGCAGTTATATCGCTTGACGGCATAGTTATATGCAAGTCCATTCGCATCGGCGGCAACAAAATGGACGAAATGATCGCCCGCTACATAAAGAACGAGTACAATCTCCAGATAGGAGACCGTAGTGCGGAAGAGATCAAAATACGCATAGGCTCTGCATACCCGCTGGATCAAGAAAAGAAAATGGAGGTGCGCGGCCGTGACTTGGTTGCGGGCCTGCCGAGAACTATAGAGGTCTCCTCTGAAGAGATACGAGAGGCTATCTCCGAACCCGTGAAAGCAATCGTAGATAAGGTGAAAGCCGTGCTTTTGGAAACCCCACCGGAGCTGGCCGCCGACATCATCGAAAAGGGAATATGGCTCACTGGAGGAGGGGCAATGCTGAGGGGGTTCGACAAGCTCCTGCGCATGGAAACCGGTATCGATGTTCACATCGCGGATGACCCCCTCTCCTGCGTTGCAATAGGCACAGGTCGGGCGCTGGAACACTTGAAACTGCTTGAAAAAAGCAGGCGGCATTCCTTACAGCAGTAGCTCTCGCCAACAACTTGTACGTGGATTACCGCGCAAATTTTCAGCCGGCCCATTCCCATGGGTGCAGGCTTGTTTGCTTTGGGCGGCCCAAAAGTTCCGCCAATAACGTCTTCCGCGCGCACCGCGGAACTGAACCGCCCGAAGAAACGTCATATCGGTGACAGAAGCAAACGCCCCCGAGGTGCTAAGCTGGCTTACCGGAGCTTGGAAATGAGCAACACCTCAGGTGCTGTGGTTCTGCTGGTTGAGGATGACGCAGAAACCAGGCAGATGCTGAGCGTAATACTGGGCACGGAAGGCTTCTCCGTTTTGGAGGCCGCCACCGCCACCGAGGCGCTGAAGCTGGCTCAAAGCGGCCCCGACTTGGTTATACTGGACTGGATCCTGCCCGATATAAGCGGTATAGAAGTGTGCCGCCGACTTAGAGAGAACAGCACCGTTCCAATCCTTATGCTTACGGGCCGCTCCGATACGGCCGACAAGGTCCTCGGGCTGAACATAGGCGCGGACGACTATATGGCTAAACCGTTCGAGCCAGGGGAGCTAATCGCCCGCGTGCGCGCACTGCTCAGGCGCGCCTCCGGATGGCAGTCGGCCCAGAGGCGCCGTACGCTTTGCAGCGGCATCCTGCGCTTGGAACCGGAATCGTACGAAGTGTACGTCCGGGGCAAAACCGTGCCGTTCACACGCTTGGAGTTCAACCTGCTGTACTGCTTGGTTGAAAACGCCGGCAAGGTCTTAACCCGAACGGATATCCTAAAGCAGGTCTGGGGCGAGGATGAAGTGATAGACGTGCGCGGAATCGACGCCCACATCCGCAAGCTTAGGCAAAAAATCGAGGATAACCCGGACCAGCCCCGGCAGATACTAAGCGTGTACGGCGTTGGATACAAATTCGTGCCCATGATGGAAGAAGACTCTTAACAAATTTTCCAAGATAACTCAATATTTCCTCAACCATTTCGGGCGCACCGTGAGTTATCATGAACTCGGCGGCCTAAAATAGGCTTTCGGCACAGCCGACTAGTGCAGGGAGAAAAAATATGCGGCCCGATGTGAAATCACCGTCAGCAGAAGCCGGCGTCCCCTTAAACGCAAAGCGCGGCCGGTTGGTTCTACGCCTTTTGGGCATATTCGGCGTAGTGGTTGCGGTTCCGCTGTGCGTGGCCGGAGGGCTTCTCAGTCTGTCCGGTCGAAACAGCATACGGTCCTCCGGAGCAGCAGTCAGCCGTGTTGGCGAGCAAGCGTTCAGCAGATCTGCCGAGGAGCTTATAAACCTCGCCACAAACAGCTTCAAACAATCGGGGAGGCAAACAGCGGCTCTCAGCCGGTCGCAGGTGCTGGAGCTTGGCAAATCTCAAGAGAGATCCAGCGAAGAAGCCCTGCGCAGATCGGGACAGAAACTTATCCGAGACGGCACAGCCACCCTGCATCAGTCAACCGAACGACTTATTGAGTCCAACAGCCGGATACTGGCCAAATCAAACGCACAGCTTATGCGAATGCATGAAGAAGCGGTTCAGCAGGTTTCGGCCATGCTGATCGCAGAAGCAAAGGATGCGCTTGAAAAATCCGGAGAAAAGTTCGCAGAGCTGAATCGGAACACCATACGCAATCTGGCCGGGCAAACCAGCCGAGAGCGCGCAAAGCGCATAGCGGAAAAAGTTGACCAGCAGGTGGTGGAGCTTGCCTCTGAAATCGCAATGGCCGCCCGCCGCCCCGGCATTGCCGGCCCAAACCGAGAGGCTATGGAGCTCGGGCTTTGGAACCTGGTGCTTTCCAACCCGTATGTTCTTTCGGCAACCGTTATCAACTCCAGGGGCCAGCAGGTTTACAGCGTATCCCGTGGAATACCGGTTCCCGAAAAACTCTCCGGACCACCGGGCGTTCCCGAAGGCAACTTCGTGCTCTCAGAAGCGGTTGTAGACGCAGAGCGCAAAGACGCAACCATCTTGGTTACAGTGCCGCTAGACGCTCCCCCGGGGCGAACCGCCGGCTCCTTAACGGCTTGGCTGTCACTTCAAGCACTGTCGTCGCTTATGCAGCAGGCGTATCCCGGTGGGCCGGTAGAGGCGGTTACTTACCTTGCATCTTCAGACGGGGTGATACTGGCCCACCCAAACCCCCAGAAAGTTGGCGAGAGAGTGCCCAGTGAACACATCCCCGCTTTCCAAGCATCCCGGGAAGCCGAATCCGGATATGTGGAACTGGACGGAGCCAACGGAGAATCAACAATATGCGGCTTTGCGCGGGTGGGAAAAAGACCGTGGGTTGTGCTGACCACCCAGCCGATGCGTGAACTGCTGACCGCAGCCGAGCAGATACGCCAAACCATAAACGATACTTGGCGTCAAGCCGCCGACCAAATGGAGCAGAAAGCCCAGCAGAAGGCGGCCCAAATGCTGAGCGTTGTGGTGCCGGAGCAGAAAAAAATCGCTTCGGAAGCGGCCGCGGCAGTGCGCACCGAAGGCGAGCGTATGGTTTCGGAAGCTGTAAAGCGCTTGGCCAAGGAACAAAGCAGGGAAATTGCATCCGCAGTGCTGGAAGCCAGAACTATGGCACGCAAACAGGCCGCCGCGGCCGCCGCAACAGTGGAAAAATACACCGCTCAGGCCATGCAGAGCTCTTCAACCGCGCTTCGAGAGCAGGCACAGCGCTCCGCCGCCCTCGGGCGCGAGAGGATGAAACAGCTCTCCAGCACAGAAGCGCAAAAAGCCGCAAGAAAGATGCTTGTGCAGTCCGGATGGATGCTGGGCTTGTTTGTGGCTTGTGCATTGGGGCTTGCGGCGCTGACCGCCGGCTCCATAGTCCGCCCTGTGCGCCAGCTGGTGGAAAGCACTCAGGCGCTGGCAAGGGGAAACCTGTCTCACCGCGCGGTTGTTCACGGAAACGACGAGCTGGCCCAACTGGCGCTTGCGTTCAACAAAATGGCCGAGGAAATCGAGAGAACGCAGGAGGAACTGAAAAAGAGCAACGAAGTCCTCGCCAAAGAAAAAAGCCTCATCCAGGCCATAGTGGAAAATACCCCGGACGGCTTGCTGTTGCTGGATCCAAACGGAAGCGTGGTGTTTGCTAATCCAGCTGCCCGGTCCTTCCTCGGGTTGACAGAGGAAGCGAACGGCAAAATAAACCAAGATGCACTTGTGCTTGCCGAAATGCCGGAAGCCGCTCAGCAACCCAAGGATTTGGTAATAGAAAAGCCAACCAAACGCATTGTGCAGATTCGGTGCGCACCGGTGGCGGGTCCGTCGGGAATAACTTGGGGCAGGCTTGTGCACCTGCACGATGTTACCCGCGAGCGCGAAATCGACGAGATGAAGAACAACTTCGTGTCGCTGGTTTCCCACGAGCTCCGCACCCCGCTTACATCCATTTTGGGCTTCTCCTCGTATATACTAACCGGCAAAATGGGTCCCATGACGCCCGCCCAAAAAACAGCCCTCGAGTCAATGTACCGCCAGGCACGCAGACTGCGGGCTATTATATCCGACTTCTTGGAAATCTCAAGAATGGAGTCCGGCCGGTTCCAAATACACACCGAGGAGGTGCCGCTGGCGGACGTGGCCGCCCGGGTTGTGGAGGAGATGCGCCCGCAGGCGGACGAAAAAGGAATAAAGCTGTTCCTCTCTCCAGATTCAGACTGCACGGCCTGTGCCATCGGCGACGAAGAACGCATTGCACAGGTTTTTACCAATCTAATCGCCAACGCTGTCAAATTCACACAGCCCGG
>JBMFPP010000121.1:0-7482 GCA_049969055.1 Armatimonadota bacterium
ACAGAGCCTTCCTGGATGTTGTCAGACGGGGGTTTCCGGTAGCGGTTACAAATCTGGCGGTCAGCTCCAACCTTCCGCTGGAGCCAGGCATGTTCGACCTGCTAATTGTGGACGAGGCCTCAACCTGCGATCCAGCGTCCCTCCTGCCGCTTTTATACAGGGCCAAGCGCGCCGTTATAGTTGGAGATCCCCACCAACTTCCCCACGTCACCGGGGACGGTTGGAAGCAGGTTCTGCCCGTGCCAACTCTGCAGGGTGCAGACAAACGCGAATTCGACGCTGAGTTCGGCTCCTCCGCCTATCACCTCTGCAGTAACATCTGCGGAGCGCAAAACACTTTTCTGCTCTCGGATCACTTCAGGTGTCCTCCGCCGATTATCGCTTTCTCGAACGAAAATTTCTACGGGGGCGCGCTTCGCATACACAGCGAGGATACGCCCAGCCCACTGAGCTTGCGCTTGGTTCCCGGTCAGCACCGTGTGACGCCGACCGGCAGTCGCCTTAACAACGAACAGCTAAACGAGGCTGTAGAGCAGCTGGTTGCTTTGTCCAAGCAGTTTGATCAAGCGACCATTGGGTTCGTTACCCCGTACCGGGCAATGGCTGACGCCGCTGTAGAATTAGCAAAACAGCACCCACAGCTCTCGCCACTGCTCGACCAAGGGCGCCTTATCATCGGTACCGCGCACCGCTTTCAGGGCAATGAAGTGGATTTCTTGGTTTTCGCCACAACTGCTGGGAGCAACGCGGGAAAGCGCGAATCTTCGTGGGTGGAGCACCCGAACTTGTTCAACGTGGCGATTACCCGCGCTAAAAAACACCTCCTCGTGATTGCAGATCCTGTTTTGTGGCAGAGCGGTGCTTTGCGCAGAACCAAAAGCCTTTTCGAGAACCCAGGTGCCCTACGGGATAGTCTCCGTCGGTCTTCTCCAGAGCTTAAAGAAGTGTTGGAACAGCTAAACGCACTCGGGATTAAGTACAGCTCGCCGTCTTCCTTCCGCGGCTACCCACTTGATATTATCGACGCATCTGATAAGCCCAGGTGGGCTTTGGTGTTCGTCGGGTGGAACGAACTTCGCAATCTCTCCACAGGCTCCATGATTCAGTGGTGGAGCGACCGCGCCGCGCTTGCCAAGTGGGGAATTCGCCTTTACTACGCAACCCCGATTACATGGAGCCGTACCTTAACGCGAATACTCTCCGATGAGTGGCTTTCTTGAGAGGCGTTTGCGGAGTCCGAGACCGAAACACTCGGCTTCCGTAGTTTGCCTCATCCTATGAGACAGATCCCCGTGCCAAACCTTCCTGTGGTTCCGCCGCTTCCGCGCGCCGAATAAAACAGGTCCATCCGACAGCGTGTGCAGATCCGCGCCGTCTCTATCCGGTCAGCACGGACTCCGGCCTCCATAAGCTGTCTTTCGTTTGCTTTCCACAGATCTAACAGTGTGCTTCCGTCGAATGGGTTGATAGTGAGTAGTTCATCCGAATAACCAAACGATTGGAGGAACTCCTCCGCCGCCTCCGGACCAACTTTGTAACAGCACGGACCGATTGATGGTCCAATCCCTGCCAGCAGGTCGCTTGGGCGGCAGCCGAATTCCCGACGCATGGCCTCCACCGTTTTCCGCGTGATTTCGAGAACCGTGCCTTTTCTACCAGCATGAACTGCGGCCGCCGCATGGTTTTGTGGATCGTAAATTAGCACCGGCACACAGTCGGCAGTAAGCACCATCAGGCAGATGTTGGGATTTTGGGTGATCAGCGCATCTGCTTCCGGAACGGCATCTTCGTAATTAGTTGCGCCGCGGCCTCTATCATTTTCTCCCACAATGTATACGCCGTTTCCGTGAACCTGCTCGCCTGCGACGAACCAGCTTACCGGAATATCCAGAGACCTAGCTAAGAGCGCGCGGTTGCGTAGAACCGTCGATGGATCATCGCCGACGTGGAAGGCAAGGTTGAGAGAGTCGTACGGCGGACTGCTGAAACCGTGCATTCGGGTGGATACGAAGTGCTTAAGGCCAGCGCACCGCGACAAATTATCGAACTGCCAGATCACGATCTGGTCCAAAGAGATTCTTCTCATGCTCTTTGATATTTTAGCACAGGAAGCCATCAGTGTCTTAGAGGAATTTCGTCGGTCGGTAGGCAATATTCATAAATGGGGCTTATGGAGAGCGAACGTATATCAAGGCGAAGCTTGTTTGCCGGTGTCGCTAAGTCTGCTTTTGCGACGGTAGCGGTGTCGGCGATGTCGAGGGCTCTGGGTCAAGGGAGGGGTAAGTCTATGGCGACAACGTTGAAGGTGCGCATTTTGGGCGCGGACGGCAATCCTGTTTCGCGCGACAGGCTGGAGGGTTTGTACGCCGCTGATCTGCACTTCGAGCCGTTCTGGCGCGAAAGCTCCGTGGACAACGAAGGAATAGTGACAATTACCACAACGGGTGCTCCTTCGGCTCTTCATGCGCGAGTGCCTGTTCCGTTTTTCGGTGATATCTGGGTTACGGCGGACAACGAAGGTGAGGGTTACAAGCAGGTATCAAGCGTTATAGATTTTGTGCCCGAAGCTGCGAAGAGCCGACTGGCAGATATCCGCAGGCTTTCGGAGGGGCAACCCGACTTTTCGGCCAAGTGCAGAGGGCATGTTGCCGCCGCAGAGGAGCACTTGGCGCTGGCGGCCAAAGCGGCAGATCCTCAGAAGCGAGCATACCGGAATCTGTTGGCGCTGTCGCATGCGCTGTGGGCAGGAGAGCTTGCGGTTGTAGAGCGTGCTCGGCGCGCTGTAGGCCGCAGAAGGCGGCGGGGTTTCCTTTTTGGTTGCAATGCGTTTGCATACAAGCCGAACGATCCTTATCCGGAGTACTTCAGCGGCCTGCTGAATTTTGCCACGCTTCCATTCTATCTTGCATCCTTGGAGCGTGAAGAAGGTAAGCCGGACTACCGCAGAATCGATGAAATCTTGGAGTGGTGCGAGCAGACTGGAATCACCCCGAAAGGCCATCCTCTGTGGTGGGGCCACGAAGCCGGAATACCGAAGTGGCTTGAAGGGGCAGACTGGAAGACAGCGCAGAATCACTGCCGGAGGGTTGTGTCCAGAAGCGTCTCGCGGTACCGCGGCAGAATCAAAGTGTGGGATGTGATAAACGAGGCGCATGACTGGGCGAACGGGCTGAACCTAACCCAGCAACAAGAGGTTGAGATCACCAGGATATGCGCGCATACCGCTCGAGAGAACGACCCTAAAGCCATTCTAGTGGTGAACAACTGCTGCCCGTTCGGGGAGTATGCGGCCGACGGTTCGGTTTACAAGGGGCCGAAGCGCCGTCCAACCTTCACCCCGCTTTCGTATATGCAGGCTGTTATGGAGGCTGGGGTTGACTTCGATGCAGTGGGCGTGCAGATATACTTTCCTTGGCGCGATTTGTTTGCGGTGAACAAGCTTTTGGATGAATACGCTCGCTTCGGCAAGCCGGTTCATATAACCGAGCTCGGCGTTTCGTCCGGCCCCTGGGGACAGCAGAGCGCACAGCAGTCTTGGTTTGCGTGGCACGGCCCATGGAGCGAACGCGTTCAGGCGGACTGGGCCGAGTGGTTTTACACTATCGCCTTTGCGCGCCCGGAGGTGCGTGCCATCACTTGGTGGGATTTTTCGGATCCGGCCTTTATCCAAAACGGCGGCATGCTTTGGGAGGACCACACCCCGAAAGAGATGTACCACAGGCTGAAGGCACTGCTTTCCAGTTGGGGATACGAGGGAAGCCGCTCCCAACCCAGGGCGCGCAGGCGTCCACAGCAAACGAATATTCGCAAGGCGGCGTAGAGACACTTGGTAGGACCGGTTTCAATCGGGAGTAACGGTGAGCTGACCATGAAAGCTGCGGTGCTTGAAGCCCCAAAACCGATCGAACAGAAACCGCTGAGTGTTGTTGATGTTCCACCGCCCGTGCCCGGAACAGGACAGGTGCGCATCCGCGTGAAAGTGTGTGGGATGTGCCATACCGACCTGCATACCGTGGAGGGGGAGCTGCCTCTGCCGAAGCTGCCCTTAATCCCCGGGCACCAAGTGGTTGGCGAGGTGGATGCTTTGGGGCCAAATACGTCGGGTTTGGCTGTTGGAGAGCGTGTTGGCGTTCCGTGGCTGTACTCCACGTGCGGCGGCTGTGAGTACTGCACTGCGTCTTTAGAGAACCTATGCGAAGCCGCTGTGTTCACTGGATACCATGTCGACGGCGGGTACGCCGAATACATGGTTGCCCCGGCGGAGTTCTGCTGTCGAATTCCGAAAACCTATCCTGACACATCGGCAGCTCCGCTGTTGTGCGCAGGGATTATAGGCTACAGGGCTTTGAAGCTGAGCGAGGTGAGGCCGGGTCAAGCATTGGGCCTCTTCGGATTTGGAGCGTCGGCGCATATTGCCATTCAAGTGGCGCGCCACTGGGGATGTAGGTGTTACGTGTTCACCAGAAGCCCGAACCACCAAGCTCTGGCGCGCGAACTGGGGGCCGTGTGGGTTGGTCGCGCGGAGGAGGCGTCTCCGGAAAAGCTCCACAGCGCCGTCGTTTTTGCACCGGCTGGGGCGCTTATTCCGGCGGCGCTTGAGAAACTGCGCAGGGGAGGGGTGGCAGCAGTTGCGTCTATCTACACCGACCCAATTCCCCAAATGGACTACAGCCGGCATCTTTACTACGAGCGCACCCTCCGCAGTGTTACTGCCGCAACCCGAAAGGATGCAGAGGAACTTCTGCAACTAGCGCCCAAGATCCCCATCCGCACCGAGGTCCAAACCTTCCGTTTAGAAGAGGTAAACGAAGCGCTTTGCACCCTAAAGCACAGCGGGCTTCGGGGCGCAGGCGTTGTTGTGATGGGCTAGCGGTTGCCGGGCTTTCCGTTGCGCCGCGCGGCCTCATCGGCTAATGCGTGCATAAGGCGCGGGATTTCTTGGCGGAGCCTGTGTTTTACGGCCCAGCACGGTACCCAAAACGAAGGCTGTACCAAAACCTTATAGGACATCAGAACGCGGTTTTGGTCGAGCGGCACCAGATGCCAGAATCCTTCGAAGCGTTTAAGATCTCCGTCTATATTTCGGAAGGAGATCCGGTCTGGGGGTTCTTCTTTCACGGCCAACGTAACCGACATTGATAAGTTGATGCCGTTGGCCACTCGGGCTACCTGGCGGAGTATGCGATCGCCGTTTTGCGTGCCCAGAAGCGTGCATTCTGCCATGCCTGGTACCACTTCGGGAAGTCTTTCGTAATCGGTGAGGAGTTTCCAAATACATTCCAACGAGGCATCTGCTACGATGTAAGCACGTATTTCTACTGCACATCCTGGGGCTGTGTGGAGAAGGACCAAAGCTTTGCCGGTGATCAGCTGGTTTTTGTCCTCCGGCTTTATATCGTCGAGTTCCAGCAATTTCAATGGTGTTTCTATTGGGCCACTTCCCTCCGAAGAAAGCATTGGGGTGATCTGCTTGTAAATTTCTGCATCCCGCTCGATTATAGCAGATTTTCAAGGCCTACTGCAGCCCTGAGAACACGCACAGCATCGCGGACGTCAATCTTGCCGCTCTGGTCCACGTCGCCTGCTGTGAGCTGCTGTTGGGTGGGTTGTTGCAGTCCGACGGCTATTCTAAGGAGGATCAGCGCGTCGGCGGTTGTTACTTTTCCATCGCCGTTAACATCTCCACGCACAACCTGCGGCTGGGTTTGCGTCTCGAGCAATCGGGAGGGGGCTATCTGAATGTTCTGCGGCAGCGCGGTTAAGCCGACAGCGCCAGTCCAAGCCGGCATCATGCTGGTGCCGTTGTTGGTTAAGTTGAAAGAACTGCCGTCGGCGACATTGATAATGAGGATATCGGTGCTTTGTAGGGCGTCTTTAGTGTATGTAATGGCTATCTGACTGCGGTCAGGCGACCAAGCCGGGCGTCCAACTGCTCCCTCGCCGGCTTGAAGGTTGAAATTGGTTAACTGCCTTTCCTCTCCGGTGGCGACGTTTTTCACCCACACGTCTCCAACTGTGCCGATCATGGGCATCATTGCGAGCTTGGTTGGGTCAGACGGATATAACTCAGGTGTCAGCATCAATGCATTGCGCCTTATGAATGCGATGTGGGTTCCGTCTGGAGCCCAGGACGGTGCATCTTCGACGACGTAAAGGCGCCCGCCGGTTGCGGAGCTTATGGCCAAGAAACTGGTCACCGGGCTGGCCGTGGCCTCAAGGTTTGCCGTGTCTCCAACAGCAAGGCCGCCTATGGAATCTGCATACCAGAGCAGTTTGCCGTTCACCGGGGATGCTGAAACCCGCGTTATCTTACCGTGCTTAACGGTGTTGCTGAGCTGAACAGGCTGTGCTCCAAGCTTAGCAAGCCAAATGTCGGCTATGGCTGTGCCACTACGCTCGAAAACGCCGCCCTTCGCAATGTACACAAGCGTTTGGTTGTCCAGCCAAGAGGGGTCGTCAACTATTCGCCAAACGAGAACGCACTCAACCGGTTCGAGCTGAGTGACCTCTCCAGCGCGAACCACAGCGGGAAACTCTATGCTTCCTGTTGCGCCCGCCTGGCGGCGCACCAATACCGTGGTGGAGCGCGGGTTGCCTTCGCTGTCTACAGTGCTTTTGGTAGTTGTGTGTTCCTGGCATACAGCAGTGGAATAAGACGCGTGCACCCAGTACTCCCCCTCCGGAATGTTGTTAAATCGGAATCGGTATGTGGCATTAAGTCCCAAGTTGGGGTTGTCTGGAAGTGCGACTGTGGTCATGCCGGTGCCAACAAGCGTAACAGTTATTCCCTTCGGCGGTTCCAAGCGGAAGCGCAGTTCGCCGCATGTATCCTCCTCGGCTTGCTGAGCAGAAGGCTGGGGCGTTGGCGCTGGGCGAATTCCTCCTTCGATGGAGCCAATACCCTTGCCTGTTATCCGCGGTGGAGCGCCTCCGTAGGACGTTACTTGATATAACCTCCCGGTTGAATCCAAGACGTACACGTTGCCTTCAGGATCGGTGTCAAGTGTTGCACTGAAGGCAATTTTGGTGCCGTCCGGCGACCAAGATAGTCCAGAGAAAACCAGCGGGTGGACGTTAGCGGTGCCTACGCGCACCACAGACTGCCCATTAGTTATCTCGAGAGACGTCGATTTTCGATCGGGAGTGTAGTTGAGGTATGCCAGCATGCCGCCTGACAAACTTTTTGAAGCCGTTTGCGGTAGGGGAGGTGGAGAAATCCAGCCTTTTCTCGGCAGGAGCCTTACCGGAGCTTGAACCAATCCGAAGCTTCCCGTGAAAGGAATCAAAAACTTGGCGGTTATTACGTGGTCGCCGGCGGTTGCAGGGTAAACGCGGAGGGGGATGTAGTCGAGCTTCGCTTGAGCGCTTCCGGAGGCGTCCGTAACAATTGATTGAGTGAGGAAAATGTTCGGTATATCGAGCAGTGAGCGCGGCACCATGTCCCACCAAAGCAGTATCTGGGTAATCGGCGGAAACCCGGTG
>JBMFPP010000122.1:0-7444 GCA_049969055.1 Armatimonadota bacterium
ATGGCAATGGGCCATGATCTGCAAAGATCTGTGCTGGACGTACCGGTTTTCAACTCAGAGAACCACCTAATTCCGGACCGCGAAACCAGGCGTGTGCCCCCAGAACACCTCCGCACAGCCCTGTGGCAGGCGGCTGTGCACGGCCAATCCGCAACAGCCATTTGGGTTTGGGAACGCACTTACGACCCCCAAAGCGACTTTGCAGGAAGTGTGATGCACCGTCCTGCCTGCGCCGAGGCTGTAGGCCGCACGGGACTAGACCTCATGCGGCTTTCCAAGGAGATTACGACCCTCCAATCCGCCCCGGCGGACGTTGTGCTCCTTTACTCAACTGCATCCATGGTATACGACGGCGGCCAATACACAGACTGCCTCACGAAAGCCTACACCGCCCTGAGTTTCACGGGCTTGAAGATCGGTTTTGTCACAGAAAGGCAGTTGGCGCGCGGATACAAACCAAAAGCAAGATTGATAGTGGTTCCAAATGCCAAGCACCTCCCCGAAGCCGCACGGCAAAGCTTACTGAAATGCAAAAGCCGCGTTCTGCTCCTCGGTCGCGATGCGCTCCGCTGGGATGACTACGGCCGCGAGCGCCAGGTCCCGGAAAACTGGCTTCGCGGGGACTACACTTACGCTCAAACATCCGCCAAGGACCTGCTGAACCCTATTCTGCTTGCTCTGGAGCAAGCCGACGTTCGCCCTGCCGCAAGCGTAACATCCACCGAGGGTGGAATTCCTTGGGGTGTGGAGTGGAGGTGCGCCAAAATCGGCCGCCGCCTTTTGGTAAACCTGGTTAACTACAATCACCAGCCTGTTGGTGTTCGCGTCATTGCCCCGGGAAGAACCTCGTCTAAAGATTTGCTAACGGGGCTTAAGCACGGCGAAACGCTGAAGTTGACGCCGCTCCAGCCTGTTCTCCTGCAGTTCGATTAGCGCGGCAACTCGGGGTAAAAGCGACCACTCTGGTTGGCAGATGCACCGGGCTGCTGGCGCTCAGTAAGGAAACCCGTGTACTTCAACGCCTTTAAAACACACCATAAGAGCAGAACCAGCGCGCCCAAAGTGTCCCAAAAATAATCAAAACTGAGATGTCCTATTATCACGTAGTCCCTTAAGTGCTCAAGAAAAATGAACGCCGCCACCGTTGACATCCAGGTATCATGCTCGCGGTATAAGACCATCTGGGCGTTGAAGGGCATATCCGGAGGGCGCCACAGGCTGAAACGCGGAATAAAGCACGGTGTGGATGCCGCATACGCTCTATATACCGCCCCGAACCGGCCGAGCAGGAACTCCTCTTCGCACATAATGACCGGCAGATAAGCCAAGCCGAAGAAGAAAGAGTTTATAACCACCAGCTCCCAACTCTGCGCCATCAGCGTGGTGCCCAGCAAAATCAAATAATTGCCCAAATACAGCGGGTTGCGCACTATCGAATACATGCCGGTTGTGTTTAGCCTGACCGCCTCCTGCCGAATTGTGTTTCGCCCAGATGTGCCTTTTGCAACGTGTCCGACCGTTTTGATGCGAATTCCCAGGCCTGACGCGGCTACCGCGAAGCAGGCAAACTCGTAGGCGAGATCACAGCTGTGCAAACCATCCGGGTAGTAAAAGCAGTTCCGTTCAAACCAAAACAGCGGGATCAAAAGAAGCGGAGTATAACTGCGCCACCGAAAAAAGAATCTCCCAAGATCTGGAAGGTATTCGCGTAGCAACATTGATATGTTTCTCCTGAGAAGCTTTGGCAGGCTAGACTCGCAGATATTGTAGCAATGTCTTCAGGCTCAACCAAGCGGTGAGAAATCCGAACTCCCCCCAACTCTCACCCCGGAAAGCTTCTCCAGTGCAAGAACAATCGCTTGGGTGCCTAAATCGCCCCGACCCTCTGCCTCCACCGCCCGGAAAAGCTGATTGACCAAAGCCGTTCCCAGCAGTGGAAGATTTTCCTCCGCCGCGGCTTCCAGAGCCAAGCGCAGATCCTTCTGCTGAAGCTTCACCATAAAACCCGGTGAGAAATCGCGCTGAAGCACCTTCGGAGCAAGGTTCACTATGGCCCAGGAAGAAGCGGCGCCGGCACCAACTGCATCGATCATCTTCTCCAAATCAACGCCCATGCTGGCACCGAAAACCAGCGCTTCGGCCATGGCTAAAAGGTTCAATGCTCCGGCTATCTGGTTGCAAAGCTTTACGGTTTGCCCCATGCCGCTTGGGCCAACGTGCACTATCTTCTTCCCCATGGCTTCAAAAACCGGAAGCGCCTTCTCAAACGCTTCGCGCTCGCCGCCGACCATGATAGAAAGGGTTCCCTCGATCGCGCCTTTTTCTCCGCCGCTTACAGGTGCATCCAGCATAAACACCCCACGGGCCGCAAACTGAGCGCTCATCTCCCTGGTTGCCTTCGGCGATATCGTGCTCATGTCGGCAACGACTGCACCAGCCGCGATTCCCTCACTTACGCCGTTGGGACCGAACAGCACCTCACGAACGTCCTGCGTATCTGTGACTATGGTGATTACCATATCAGCCCCAGATGCCGCGTCCGCCGGGCTTTCTGCAACCCTAGCCCCCATGGAAGCGGCTTCTGCTGTTTTAGAGCGAGTCCGGTTGTAAACAGATACATCAAAACCGGCCTTTAGCAGGTTGCGGCACATCGCCCTGCCCATGATGCCAAGACCGATAAAACCAACGCGCTTTATCATGCACTTTCACTCCCGAGACGATCTGTGAAGCGTTTTAATAAAAGCCTCAACCCCAGCCCGAACCACAGCATACTCCTCATCCCGAGCGGCAGAACTGCACCCCACTGCCCCGATGATATGCCCCCGCACCCGAATCGGCAAACCCCTACTTCCTGCATCGGCATCCATCGATGAGCCTCCTCGCGCATCCATACCGCCGACGGTAACCGCCGCTGAAGCTTTGTTAATTGCCGCTTCTACATCGGTTATTCTGGCGCCGTCCATGCGGACAAACGCGATGAGGATGCCGCCCTCGTCAACCACGGCTATATTCACGTCAACGCCCAGTTCGGCCGCCTTCTTCTCCGCCGCATCGATAATCAGCTTGGCATCCGCCAAAGATAACTTGGCGCGACTGCCGAAAACCAAAGGCTGCATTAAAAACCCTCCTCACCGCCGCATTTGCCTGCCTGTTAGCTCTGCCATCCGTGGGTTTCCCAAATGCATGCCTTCCGCGTCCGCCTAAGCATCGATCTTCGTTGGAAAGAACATTGCTTCTGCGTACTCGGTGGGAAACTCCTTACTGCTCGAAAGCTCTATATATTCGACTTTCCGAGCAAGCTTTTCGGCACGCCGCCGCTCAAAGGTTGAGAGCAGAGCCATCTGCGCGCCAACGCCTGCGGCATTTCCTATAGAACGGATTCGCTCAAGCGGAAGCTGTGGAATTAACCCCACGGCCAAAGCGCTTTCGCGGCGTATGTAGTTGCCGAACGCACCCGCAAGCAGTACGCGGTCTATTTCCTCCGGTGCCACACCCATATGTCCGCACAGTATCTTAATGCCCGCGTACACGGCCCCTTTGGCTTTTTGCAGTTCGCGGATATCCCTTTGGGTAAGCGCAATCTCGCACTCGGCTCCCATCTGACCCGGCTCGCACAGCACAAACTTGTTGCCGCGCTCCGTGGGGCGCACCCGCCTGCGAATTGCAGGGGGGAGGCCAGAAACATCGTCGGGATCCAGTATTCGACCGGTTTCCTCCAAAACCCCAAGCTTCAGCATTTGGGCCACAGCATCGATCAAACCAGTGCCGCACACACCAACCGGCGGTGCTCCGTCTATCGTCTCCAAAACCAAGTCGCCGTTGCGAACGAACACGGAAGAGATTGCACCGCTGGTTGCGCGCATTCCGCAGGATATATTGCCCCCCTCGAAACACGGTCCTGCGGCGGTTGCACAGGCAAGAACTCTACTGCGGTTGCCGAGCACAATCTCCCCGTTGGTGCCGAAATCGATCATAAGGGTCGTTTCAGACCGCCTGTCTATTCGGCTAACCAAAAGATCCGCCACAATATCCGCGCCAACGTAGCCGGCAACATTCGGCAAAAAGTGTACGCGCGCCTGAGGATTAGCTCGAAGACCTATCTCCACCGCTCTGAACGAAAGCGGCTGCGTTGCAACGGGAACGTAAGGCGCCAGTGCAATATTGCGCACCTCCAAGCCCAAGACAATATGATGCATGATGGTGTTGCCAACGATAACCATGTCGTAAACCGCACTGCGCGGAACACCAGCCTGCTCGCACAGCGTGCCGATAAAAGCGTTCAGCTTAGCGATAATGGCGCCCTGAAGCCGGCACAGACCGCGGGGATCTTCCACTGTGTGGGTTATCCGAGCGATTACATCGGCCCCGTAGGCAACCTGCGGGTTCAAATCGGAAACAACAGAAAGCCGCTCTCCCGTATTGAGGTTAACAAGGTAGCCCACAACCGTTGTAGTGCCGACATCAAATGCAACTCCGTATAAGCTATCGGTTGTATCCCCGGGCTCCACAGCCGCAAGGCGGTCCCCAGCCAAAACAGCCGTTGCGCTCAATTTGGAAGAGTCACCAACTCCCTGCGGTGCACTGCGTATAACCGAGGATATGGTCCTAAGCAGTCTCGGCTCCAAAGCCGTGCGGTCAACCCGAACCCCCAAAACATCCAACACGCGGGCAACATCCGATGCTTGGTCGTCTAAGGAAGGTTTGGGAACAAGGATATGAACCTTGCGAACATGCGGCTTCCGGCGAAACCGAACCTGCGCTCCCTCCACAAGAATGCTGGCAGGACCAGCTTCGGGAACCGAAACGGCCACATCTCCGGCAGGCCAAACCTGGCACGCCAGCCGCAAACCTGCATCGATCTGCTCGCGGGTGAGGAAGCGGAGTTCCGCGTCGGTTGGCGGCGTAGCTGGCCCCTTCAAAACAACCACGCACTTACCACACGTACCGGCGCCGCTGCATGCGTTTGGAATGGGGACATTCATATCCTGAGCCAACTGAAGAATATTTCGCCCATCTGCCGCAACAACGCGCCCGGAAGGCAGGAATACAACGCTTTTCCCTTTTTCTGAGCGAATCATCGGCTTAAATCCAACTGAAAAATCGCAACTAAAAGGGCGGTGGCCCTTGCAGAACAGCACGCCGCCCTGCGTCAATTATACTCTCGCAGCCGAACCCGGTCAAACGCACCGACACGCTAAATCCATTGCCAAAGCGTTTTTTCGCAAGCCTGGTAGAAAGGGCAAAAGCGGTGTTTGCTCTAAAACCCAACTCTTCTGCCGGTGCCAAGTGCGTTGACGCGCCGTCCGAACACGTGATACACTTTCAAAGGCTTCTCCTGAAGCTTTTGCCGGACGGTTTCTTGTTCTTCTGCCCTATGAAGCTGGTTGTTGCCTCCGACACCCATCTAAACTGCTACTACGCCCGCATGTCGCCCACCCAACTGGAACAGAGGCGATGGCGAATTCGCAAAGCCTTTTCCCAAACCATCGACTACTGCATCCAGAAAGGTGTCCACGCTTATCTGCATGCCGGCGACCTGTTCGATATGCCGGATCCTCGTATGAGCGAACTGACCTCCGCTGTAAAGCAGTTTGTGCGGCTCCGAGAGGCCGGAATACCCATCGTAGGCATTGCCGGCGGGCACGATCTTCCACGCACCACTGCTTTCGGCATCCCGCCGCAGCAGATGCTGGATGAAGCCGGGCTTTTCAAGTTCCTCCCAGCCCAAACGAGTGCCGCTTCTGAAGCCGCCGAACCCGTGGTGCTGGAGTCTGCAGATGCCAAAGTTGCCGTCTGGGGCATTTCATGGAGCCACAGGGCGGAAGTGTTCGAAGAGGCTCTTCGAAATCTGAATCTCCCCAAAACCGGCGGGGTAAACATCCTCTTGCTTCACGCCGGCGTTGAAGGATACATGCCAAGCGCTTCTGCGGATCCAATTGTAACATTGGATGCTTTGCGAAGCGCAAAAGGCGTGGATGTTTTTATAATCGGCCACCTGCACCGGTGGGCTGTTTTCCCGCTCGACGGCAAATTGGTGATAATCCCCGGAAGCACCGAAAAGTTCGATTTTGGGGAAGCGGAAAACGAAGTTGGCTTCTGGTGCATAGACATACAAGACCGCGAAGTGAGGGCCCACTACGAGCGAATAGAGCCCCAACCAATGCGTGTTTTGAATGTAAGCGCGGAAGAACTTCCAAATGATGGTCCAACGGAAGCACTTGCCTCCCTAGTGGCTCAATCGTCGGCGGAGAATCAGCTTCTTAAGCTGTGCGTTGTCGGCACCATCACCCGGGAAACCTTCCAGCGAATCCGATGGACAGACATATACCGAGAAGGCAGTGCTAAAAACTTCCACTTCGTTTTGGATAACTACGGGCTTCAAGTGGTTGGAGAGAAGCTCTCGGTTCAAGGAACCCCCATCAGTGTAATTGAAGAGATTGACCTTGCCGCCAAAGCCTTGCAGGATGCTGCCCAAAACCATGAGGAAGAGATATTGGTAACCGATGCCAGAAACCTGCTTCTGAGCAAATACACCCGATGATTCGCCTGAGAGCGCTGTACGCAGATAGATTCAAACAGCTTAGCGGCGTGCGGCTTCACTTCCCGGAAAGAGGCAGCTTCCTCATAGAAGGGGCAAACGAGGCCGGGAAAAGCACGCTGTTCGAAGCTGTCTTTTTCGGTATGTTCGGGCGCGGCCTAGCAGTGGAAACCGGTTTGGACGACTTAATTGCTTACGGGGCCGAAGATGCCGTGGTTCGCGTTCTTATAGAAACGCAGGACCGTGTTTTGGACATAAACCGTGTCATACGCCGAAACGCCCCAAACCGATGGACGCTGAAACTGTACAGCCGCCAAGAAGTAGGGGAGACCTCAGGAGAAACTCCAGCAGGAGAGATTTCAGTCTCGAATCTCGAGTCTCAAGTTTTGCCAAGCAAACTGTCCTGCCGAAACCAGCAACAACTTTGTCATTCCCGGCTAAAGCCGGTCCTCGGCAAAACAATTTACCAACAATGCCTAACTGAACGGCAAAACCCATCGGACGGAGAGGAGCTTATCACCGGCAACTCGGCGGTTAACTCCAGAATTGTGGAAGAGCTTGGTCTGGATGCCGATTCTCTCTTGAATTCGTGCTTCGTAGAGCAGAAAAAGCTTGACAAGCTGGAGTCGCTTTCAGCGGCAGACCGCGAGCGGGCGCTGATGCGCCTCCTCAACCTCGACAAACTGCTTTCCATAGAGAGGGAGCTTGTTCCAACAGCCGCCGAGCGAATCGAGGCACAAATCCAATCTCAGCGCGCATCGTTGGCAGAGCTTAGAAGTGAAATCCGCCGGTTACAGCAGGAGATCTCCAAAACAGAGCGCAGGGCATCGGCTGCCAAAGTCGCTGCGCTGGTGAACAAGCTGGAGGCAAAGACCGCCGAACGTCTGGGGCTGGAAGCCGCGCTGG
>JBMFPP010000123.1:0-7419 GCA_049969055.1 Armatimonadota bacterium
GTTGCTGCGCGTGGTCAATTCAGCGCCTTACGTGGTCAACCGCGGTGGGGCGTCCTGCAGGGTTTTTTAAAGTCCTGACGAGGAACCGATGGATGCTCTAAAATTCCCATATCTTTCAACTTCTTTGAGAAGCCCTGGGTGTTCTGCGCCTGCCTTCCAAACCGTTTGCTGATTCGATGAGTTCAACGGTGCTCGCTCTCGTTTAATCCTTTTGAAGGACGTGACTCTGGATGGGTTTCGATCGCAGAGTGGGCAGGAAAAGAGTTCTACAGCGCCAAACATAAAGTTAAAGCGCCGTCTCCTGCTGTCTTGGTGTGCTCTCTTGCACCTTAGGAATGGAGTGTTTAGGAGGTGTTTTTCATAAAGCGCGTTCCGCCGAGAGCAAGGCGGGCGTACTTTTATGATTCTTTAGCCGCTCTGTTGGTTGGGGTTTATTCTGGAGCGATATTTCCGTTTCTTGGGCGGATTGCCCGCGGCGATCTGCATGCTTCGGCTCTGCAGATCAGCTTGATGTCTGCGGCTCCCTTCATCGGCAACCTCTTTTCTCCGGTTTGGGCGCGGCAGATGGAAGGCCGCGCTAAACTGCCGTTTGTTGTGTGGTCTGGATTGGCCGCCAGGGGGCTTTTTCTCCTGATGCCGCTGGCGGTAACGCCGTCCTTGTTCGTAAGCATTGCGTTTGGCTCACTGGTGATCGGCACTGTTGCAGGCCCCGCATATGCTTCGATAATGAAGGATGTGTATCCCGACGCAAGCCGCGGAAGCATTATGGGGTACATTAGGGTTGGGGCGCAGTTGGCGAGCTTGCTTGCGGCTCTGTCCGTCGGGCGATTGCTGGATCTGGTGAGCTACCGCATTATTTTTCCGATAGCCGGGTTGTGCGGCGTGTTTGGCTCGTTGGTGTTCAGCCGTATGCCCACAAGGGAGAAGCAGGACGGCGGCCCGAAGTTTTCGATTTTTGATACACTGCTGATCTTTCGAGATGATCCAAACTACCGATGGTTTGCCATGTCCGTTTTTGCCACCGGATTCGGCAACCTGCTGGCATCGCCCGTGTATACCATATTTCAAGTGGACCGACTGCACATCACAAACACCCAAGTTGCAAATTTGGCAAACCTGACATCGCTGGTATCGATAGGGTTTTACTTTGTGTGGGGGAGGTATATCGATAGTCGGGGGCCGCTGAAAACGGTTTTGGTGAACGTGATTTTGGGCGCCGCAGTTCCGCTTGTGTACCTGTCGGCTGACAGCGTGTACGATCTTCTGCCTGCGGCTTTTATTCAGGGGATTACTTGGGCTGGGATTGAGCTTTCCTATATAAACAGCATTTTGGTTTTTGCAGACGAGAGGCGGGTAGCGCAGTACCAAGCTTTGCACTCGGCACTACTCGGCGTTCGCGGGACAATAGCCCCGTTCTTCGGTGCTGCGCTTATGGGCAGTATAGGCATCAAGCCGACATTTGTAGTGGCTTTTGGGTTCATGGTTGCCGGCGTTTTGATGCAGGCGCTGGGAGTCCGAAAGAAATACGAGCTGTGAAGATCCGCCGGCGGTTTTGCAAGTTTCAAAGGATACGATGCTTTGAGGAGGTAAGTCGTGGTTTATCGCAACTTGGGCTCTTTCAGCGCAGAGGCGGTTTGGAGGGATGCGCTTAGGATTCTTGCCGAGATAGGTCTCATGGTCTCAAACCAAAAGGTTTTGAGCAAAACCAAAGGGATTCTTCAGCAGGTTGATGGTTGGGTGCGCTTCCCTGCGGATGTGGTTGAACACTACGCCGAGGAGCTTCGCGCTTCGGCTGGGCCGCCGGCGGATGACGCTGATCCGCTGGAGTTTGACATATTCAACGGCGGCGTCCACTGCTACTACCTGGATGCTGAAACCGGCGAAACACGGCCTTTCACCACCGATTCGTTGATCAAGCATACGAAGTTCATTCTCCAGCTTGGGGAGGAGGGGGTGTACCACGGCGGCGTTCCCGGGTATCCTCTGGACGTGCCGCCGCGCATGCAGCTTCTTACCTCTTATTATATAAGGTGCTGTTATGTGAAGCACCCGGGTTCTCAGGGGCTTGCCGCCTCTCTCGAGGAGATGCGGTACAATATCGAGATAGCCAAGGCTTTGGGAGAGAAACATGTGTTTTGCGTGGAGCCGCTTTCGCCTTTGAGGTTTGTCGGTAGTTCGGTGGACGCCGTGATGGAGTTTTACGAGCCGGGGATGGGTGCGGTTTTGGACACCATGCCAATTATGGGCATTACAGCTCCGATGGATTGGCATGCGGGATGGGCGCAGTCTGTGGTGGAGAATATCGGCGGTTATGCGCTGCTTAGGTTGTGCGGTGTGGAGGAAGTGTTTCCGACGTTTCGGCTTTTCCTTCCGAACATGGCGACTGGAATGGCGTACTTCACGTCGCCGAAGCATCTGTTGGCGCTTTTAACGCGGCGTAAGGTGCGCGAGTTTTTTGGTTTGGGCACAGACTGGGGAGAGCTTCTGCTTGTGATATCCAAGGCGCCGGATGAGCAGGCGGCGGCTGAGAAGATGGCCGGCTGTTTGGCGGGGGCTCTGCACGGCTTTAGATACTTGGAAGGCGCTGGAGCGCTTTACTTGGATGAAATTTTCAGTGCCCAACAGCTTTTAATAGATATGGAGATCAGGGACTATGTGAAGAGCATGCTGGCTGACCTACCTTCATCTGCGGCTGATGTGCTGGCTGAGGTCCGAGCCGGTGTTGAATCGGGTTGCTTCCTATCTACGGAGTCCACGCTGTCCCGGTTTCACGAGTTCGGGTGGAAGCCGCGGGTGTTTGACATATCCACCAGGGCGGGCTGGTTGGGAAAATCCGTTCTCGAAAGAGCTTCGAAGCCGTCTGTGGAGGAAAAAGCCGCGCAGTATCAGTATGAGCTTACCGGCGATAAGCGGCAGAAGCTGGAAAATATTATGGAAGAGGCCCGAAGAAAGCTTTCCTGAGCGGTCGACAACCGGCTGATATTGTTGGGCCGGTGCTAGGTTGCGGCGACGGCCGGCGAACACTGTCCCGGTACCGCAAGCTTGGTCCGGGTTTCCTCCAGCTCGGCTTCGGTTCTGACGGTGCTCCAACCCAGCTCTTGGGCCATGATGCAAGCGCACTCCCGCAAACACGATTCCCCAGGGTTTCCTGTTGTACCGAGACCGGTGCGGCGCAGTACCACGTCAGAGAGCTTCTGCGCCATTTCTTCTCGCACTGCATAGACCACCTCGGCGGCGATGGATGCCGAATGTTCACCCAGAGGCTTGGCAAGGGATGAATCAGACTCAACGTAGCTCAGCAGGCGCCGGTATCTGGAGCCGTATGAATATACCAGGTGCAGGCCGATTTTCTCTGGCAGGCCGAGGCACCGGGCTTGGGCATTTGCTTCTTCGACGAGGTTTTCTAGATCTTCGATGTCGCCGCCGAAAACTGGGGTGCTGTTGGTTTTGGTGGGCGGCAGAGCGATGTTTAGTTTGCGGCATGCCAAATCCACCGCACGCATGGCGAGCCTTCGGGCGGTTGTGTATTTGACTGCCACTGCGGATATGAGGCCTTCTATTCCGTCGCGGCGGCTGTGGTCCAGGAGCTGTGGTTTTCGCTCTATGAACACGGCGTCTCGGTTCGTTTGCCCGTTCTGGAGGCGGTACACGCCTGAGTAGGCATACAAAACGTCCTCGGTGGAGAGCTTTGCCGCGGGGAACGCATCGTTGATGTCGCGAATCAAGCCTTCCACATCCTCGGCTGTTACGCAGGCGTCTCCGGGGCCCCCGCGGTGCGGGACGTTGCTGGTGCCGACGAGCGAGCATCCGCGCCACGGGATAATGAACAGATGCCGGCTTCCTCTGCTGAGCAGAGCATCGGCGTATCTTTGGCGGGAGGGCAGTGCTACCGCATGGTTTGTAATCTGTTTGGTTATCAGGTGAACGCCTTTGGCGAATTTTACCTGCGGCACGCGGACAAGCCCGTTCAGGCGTGATAAAACTGCATCAACCCACGGACCAGCGGCGTTGAGCACGAGCTTGGCGCGGATTTCGAACTCCGCTCCCGAGAGCGTGTCGCAGGCTTTCACCCCGACGACGCGGTTTTCTTTAAGAATGAACTGCACAGCATCCACGTAGTTTGCAACAACCGCGCCGGCGTTGGCGGCGGCGGCTACTACAGAGAGGGTGAGGCGTTCAGGATTCCGCATAACCAGCTCGTAGTAGAGGGCCGCGCCCGTGAGGCTTTCGCTGTCGAGTCCGGGTTCCAGCTTAACGGCTTCTCGGCGCGAGAGCATTCTATGGCGTGGGATGTTGAGCGCTGGATCGACCCCGCTGTTGCAGTTCCAGCCAAGCAGTTCGTACAGTGTCATGCCAGCGCGCAGTACGGTTGGACCGCGCATGGGGTTCCTGTAAGTCGGCACAATGAATGGAGTGGGCTGAAGCATGTGCGGCGCCGCGCGCGACCATATATGCCGCTCGGATAGAGACTCACGAACCCGGCGCAGTTCGGCGTGCTGAAGATACCGCAGGCCGCCGTGTATAATCTTGCCCGATGCGGCCGACGTGGCGCCGCCGAAGTCTGCCTTTTCGATTAGCGCTGTTGACAGCCCTCTCATTGCGGCATCCCATGCGGCAACAGCGCCGGTTATGCCGCCGCCGATGATAAGGATGTCGTGCTCGCGTTCGCAGAGCGATTGGAGGTCTCTTCTCATAGTCCATTTTGCACCGTGCAAACAACGGGCCAAAAACGGCTTTTTCGGGAGGAAGGGAGTGAGTTCTCGAGTTTGCTAGCGTTTTTAGTTTTGGGAAAGTACGCGTCCTGTGGTTAGAAGTGCCGACGGTTGAGGTATAACATTACCGGTGAGAAACGGCGCGAGGGTGCTGGATACCCCGGAGGAGCCGAGAGCTGATGCGGGATTTGATTTTCGCTTTCAGGTTGTTCATCGGAATTTTTTATCCGAAGGCGGTTAGAAAGTACCTGGAGGCAAAGTAGATTAAAAAGCCTTCTATTTTTGAGTCATACGAATCTAGCCGTACTAAGCTTCCCTTTCTGATGGAGGCCAGCGGGTTGGATTTGTCGACACCGCGTTTACCCCTGCGTTAACTGGATCCTCAGAGGAGAGCCGTGTCTTTCCGCATAGGGCCTGTGCAAGAAGTTTTGACGTTCAATCAGATATTGTTTGTCAAAACTTCTTGGCGGGTGGTCAACTGCCTGAAAGCGGGAAGTCTTATTCTCAATTGGGGGAGAAGCAGGCAGAATATGAGCGAATACCGTTTTGTCTGGAGGAGGGCTTCTTAGCGGTTATTACCGAACCTCGGTTTTCCCAGGGCTTTCCAGAAGATGGTGGAGGGTAAATGATACTAAACCGAATTTGCCCTCGCCCTAACCCTCTTTCGTTGGGTGGGAGAGGGAATGGGAACGCGAGGTCTTCACCCCGTTGGAGCTCGCGGGTTTGGCTTGCTCACGGGTTTGCCGGAGGGGATGACCGCATAAAGCTCCCGGGGATTCCTTCCGAAGGCTTCGATAACTGGGAGAGCCGAGAGAGTTCCTGCCGGCCGTCGAGATGAAAGTTGCCGCGGGCAAAAAGCAGTGATTTTTGCCAAAAGGGTATTGACACGGGGCGGCGGTGGTGGGATAATCCTACCAACGGTCCCGTCTGCTGGGGCCGGCCGATTCTTCGAACAGCATACGGGTCCGTTCCTGCAGAGCAGGAGAAGCTGGTACGAGTTGGGGTTGAACGAAGATGAGCATCCGACCGGTGTATGAGCGGCCCCGCGTTCTGCGGACCCTCTTGTGTTTGCTTATCGGCGTACTCGCCCTCCTGTGGAGGGCAGTGCCGAGCTTCTCGTGGTACCCCCGCTGGTGCGTCTCCAAAGACACCCACAGGATGGAAGCCGAGGATGCGGCCTACTGGGGTGGTTCCGTCATGGGATGCGGCATGCTGGCATGTGACCGGTGGAGGCTGTTGGTCAGTTACGATGGCTGGCGGACCTCCCGGGAACTGGGCCTGTACTACGACCCGTACGGATACTACGCCTCCCTGCGGTTCCAGACCTTCACGACCAGCCCGACGCATGAGGTAGCGCACACTTATGAGTTCGGCGTCTGCATATTTGGCTTCACGCACCGGAACAAGACGAGTGGTGCGGTGTATCCGCACTACACCAACTGCTGGACAACGGTGCGCGAGATGCTGGGGGGCTGTTTGGACATGACACGAGACAGCTAGTGCTATTTCCTTCCGTGCTAGACCTAACGGTGGGGAACCTTCGAATGCTGAGTACATTGGACAGGCATCGCCGTAGCGTGCCTTGCCAGAGGCGAGGTGCCCCACTACTGCCTATCCCGCGAATGCGAGGCGGGAGTATCGGAGGAGCAGAGCCATGACAAGGATGAAGAGTACCGGGGTAGCAGTCCTTGTGACTGCCGTGGCGGCTGTTGTGATCTTGATGACTGTGAGCAGGCTTACCCCCAGGACCCGTCGCTCCGTTGAGCCGCAGGTTGCTTCAGATGAGTACAGGGGCGACAGCCCCTACGCCACGACGGGAGAGCTCGGTGAGGGGAAGGCAAAGTGGCGCCAGGGCAACGCCCGACAGGCTCAGTCAGGCAGGCAGGACAAGGCGGGTTCGCAAGCAAAGCACCTGCCTCGGAAAACGATGGTCTTGCTGGAGGACGGTCGGCTGGTGCCGGCAGTGCCGGGGAAGTCCAAGCTTGGTGATCCAGGAGTACTTGCGGAAGTATATGAGGGCGCACCGATAGAGGCGGTGAAGAAGCTTCACCACATCCTTAGGTCCGGATCCAACGAGACGGCAGATTTCACGCGTACGGAGAGGTATCCGGATTGGGTGTATGAGAAGATGAACCATATAGGGCCAGGAAAGCTGGGGGAGGCTCTAGCTTTCCTGGCTCGGTACCATGCGTCACAACCGGCGGAATCAAGGGCGGTGCCCATGTTGGACTTTGCTCCGGAGAGCTATGGGGAGCTGCGCGGTCCAGCGCGGCCAGCAGGTGCGCCGCAGGACTACGGGATCGAACGTCTTGCAGCCATCGGTGGGACTCCGGTTGCCGAGATAAAGGACGGGCTGGTATATGTCTGGGGCCATGGCGATGAAGCGACGCCGTTGGACTTGGCGGTATGGATAGCGCACAGGCTTGCGGCTGGTGATACAGAACTGCGAGTGCCGGACCTGCCGCCTCCTCCGTGGCAGGATTGGGAGAGCTGGATCAGAGACCATACTGGGCCACCCATGCAGAAGGAGATGGAGGACGCAGGGATACTGCCCAAGAAGGATGATCACCGCACAGCCGCCCAGACCCTAACAGGACGGACTTGGAGGAAAGACCGCAGGTTTTTGCGCGAAGGGTATTGACACGGGGCGGTGGTGGTATAACCCTACCAACGGTCCCGTCTGCTGGGGCCGGCCGATTCTTCGAAC
>JBMFPP010000124.1:0-7391 GCA_049969055.1 Armatimonadota bacterium
CCGGTACACACGCGCGTGCCGCTCAAATTTGGCTCGGAGGTGCTGACATCCGTGGTGTGCGCCCGAGTTCGGCTGGAGGTCCGCACGAACAGCGGCTTAACCGCGGAGGGTTGGGGAGAAACGCCGCTCAGTGTGCAGTGGGTCTGGCCCAGCACGCTTTCGTACGAAGAGCGGCTTGAGGCCCTTAAGGAGTTCTGCCAAACCCTTGCGTTCGCTTGGGCCGATTTCCGGTTGAGCGGCCACCCAATCGAAGTTGGACATGCGTTCCTCGAAGAGCGGCTTCCGGCTTTGCTGACCGAATTCAATCGAAACCGTTCTGGGAAGGAACCCATGCCTTGGCTTGCGGCGCTTGTGTGCTGTTCCCCTTTCGATATCGCCATGCACGACGCTTACGGAGTTCTGCACAGCCGCCCGGTGTACGAAACCTACAACGCGGGTTTTATGGGTGCAGACCTCTCGCACTATCTTGAACCCGCCGAAGGGAGCAAGGTCTCTTTTGCAGGCAGGTATCCGCAGGAGTTTCTCACACCGCGCCGCAACCGGCTTGTTGCGTGGCACCTTGTCGGCGGCGTGGATCCCATCGAGCCGTCCGAGCTGACCGGTGCCGAGCCGAACGACGGCTACCCCGTTTTACTGCGCGATTGGATACGCCGCGACGGTTTGAAATGCCTTAAAGTTAAGCTTCGCGGCAACGACTTTTGGTGGGATTACGAAAGACTCGTTCGCGTTGGCCGGATCGCGCTGGAAGAGGATGTGCATTGGCTTTCTGCGGACTTCAACTGCTCCGTAAACGATCCGGGCTACGTTACCGAGATGCTGGACCGCCTGATGCTGGACCATCCCCGCATCTTTGGAATGCTTCTTTACGTGGAACAGCCGTTTCCGTATGACCTTGAAGCCAACCAAATAGACGTACACAGTGTTTCCGCTCGAAAGCCGCTTTTCATGGATGAAAGCGCTCACGATTGGAGGTTGATACGCCTCGGTCGGAAGCTGGGCTGGACCGGAGTCGCTCTCAAAACATGCAAAACGCAGACCGGGGCACTGCTTTCTTTGTGCTGGGCAAAAGCGCACGGGATGACCTTAATGGTACAGGACCTAACTAACCCAATGCTGGCGCAGATCCCTCACTGTCTGCTGGCGGCGCATGCCGGCACCATCATGGGCGTGGAAACCAACTCCATGCAGTTCTACCCGCAGGCATCGGCTCCGGAGGCGGTGGTTCATCCGGCCCTTTACGCCCGGAAGGATGGGATAGTTGATCTTTCCAGCGTGGTCGGCCCGGGATTTGGATACCGCCTGAGCGAAATTCCCCGCAGGCTTCCGCCGCCGGCTGTGGAGGCAGGCTAGCAAGCGCAAGCCAGCCATCATCTTCGGCCCTTTTCCCACCGAAACCGGCAGAAGAAGGAAGCCAGATTCTTTTGATTCCTCTCAAGCACCCTCTTCCGAATTCTTTGGAAGGCCCTGAGGAGTGTGTTCTTTGCTAGGAATACATCGGTGAGATGTGGTAATCTTAAGGTACTAATACCTCGCGTTTTGCGGCATTTTTCAGTATCGAAAGGTAGTGCACGCAAGAAGTTTTTCGATTTTTGTTTGCTTAGAACTTCTTGCCGCACAGCTCTGCCGATGGGGGGAGGGCCTATGAAGCAAAGCCGTCGGAGGGGGTTCACGCTTATCGAACTGCTTGTGGTGATAGCGGTTATCGCCATACTTGCCGCTTTACTGTTTCCTTCGCTTATGAGGGCCAGGGAGCGCGCCCGCCAGTCATTGTGCTTTGGAAACCTGAAGCAGATCGGCAGCGCGTTTATGTTGTACGTTCAAGACTGGGATGATACTTTCCCTCAGCTTATTGACCAGTCGAGAAACCTCAACTCCTGCGTTGGGGGATGCCATTGGTCGGACCGCCTCACTCGGTACCTTGGGAAAACCGTCAGCGTTTCGGCCACCAAAAGCCAGGCTGTCAACCCTGTTTTTGTGTGTCCATCGAATGCATTCGAGGGGCTCAGTTACTCCTACAATGCGTACCTCGGGCTGTGGAACTACACCCCCGGCCTCGGTTTTCGAGAAGGAACCATCCCGGGGGCTTTGTCGGTAACCGATCTGTCGCATCCAGCCCAAACGATTTTGTGTCACGAAAGCGGGGGGTACCAGAACAGCATGCGCGCCACAGAGCTGATCGGCTGGATGTGGGACTGGTGGTGGCGGGCAAGGCCCGGCGATCTTGCCGAGGAGCCACCTGCGCCATCCAGTATTAGGACATCGGAGTCACAGCTGTCTCTGCAGAAGTACATGAGGCCGCGTCACTTCGGCGGCAACAATATCTGCTTCGCCGACGGCCACGTGAAATGGGTGCGCAACATAGCGGCCCTCCCGTGGGGCAAGCCGAAGTATACACCTCGGCAGACGCACACGGAAGGGTTTTTCCCAATGCTCAAATGATTTGAACAAAAGTTGGTTTGGGCTTAATTACTGGCTTTGTTTAAGTATCTCAACGGGCACACCAGCCAGCTCTTTGAAGCGCTGGGCGTCTTTTTCTGAGCCCACTATGGCACCGAAGTGCATGGGAACGGCCAACTTCGGGTTTATGGCCTTGGCGGCCTCTGCGGCCTCTTCTGCGGTCATAACGTAAGTTCCGCTTACAGGCAGTAAAGCGATATCCGCCTTCACCGATTTCATCTCGGGAATGAAGTCCGTATCGCCGGCGTGGTAAACTCGGGTGCCGTCGGAAAGGGTAATAATGTAGCCCACTCCGCCGTACTCCTTCGGATGGAACACCTTTCCGGGCTCGCGGAACTTGTTGACGTTGTAGGACGGCACGGCTTCGATTTTGTAGCCGGCAACTTCAACAGTATCCCCGGGTTTTACGTAAGTGACGTTCCCCTTCAGCTTGCCGCGCGCATTCTCCGGAGCAACGTAAGCGGTATCTGCCTTACTGATCTTGTTTATATCGGCTTCCGAGAGATGGTCGAAGTGTTCGTGGGTAATTAAAACCAGGTCGGCAGGTGTGGGACTGCCCTTCAGTTGGTACGGATCGAAGTAGATGATTTTGCCGTCGTCTATTCGGAAGCAGTCGTGACCAAGCCAGGTGAATTTTTCCAGCATTTCGGCACCTCCCAGCAGAGTATCCGGCTTGAAGTATACCCCATCTTTCGGGGGCAGGGCAATACGCACAGCTAGCGGCTCGAAGCTTTGAATCAAGCGAGAGTGTTTGGGGGAATAAATCAAAACCAACAGAGGGGGATCTGGCCCCCTTCTCCCGCCGATTTCAGTGGGAGAAGGGCCGGGGATGAAGGCAAGAGGAACTTCCAGCCTTACTTCTCTGAGCGTCCAGGTTCCTTTGGCAGAGCTTTGAAAAAACCCAGTGGTTGTGGGGGATGTCTTTTTCAACGGCGACTTCACTATTGACAGACAGGGGTTTCTCTGGCTACACTACAAACCGGAGCAGGCGAAATCCGCTTTGCTCGGCGGCTTGAACGGCGCATCAAAAGGAGTTTTTCTGCAGAAATGCCAAACAAGCAAGGAAGCAGTCCCCGCAAGGAGCGGAATTTGGAAAGGGATCAGGAGATATTGAAGTACCGAGCTCAGGGGCTCAGCCTCCAAGATATAGGGCGCATGTACGGCATTTCGCGCGAGCGGGTTAGACAAATCCTCCTCAAATTTGCACAGACCGAGTGCCCCGAAGGGGATAAAAGCTGAAGCTCGCGGCAAAATCGGGTTTACTCTCCGGCAGTTGATTTTTCAGCGCCCCCGAACCCCCGAAAGCCTGAGGGTAGAGAGGGGGTAGGTGGTGCATTCCTACCCCTTCTCGACCGTTTACACTTTGTCTGGAACCACGAAAGGTTTTCGGTACTCTCGAGTAAGCAGGGCATTGGCTTCGGCACTGCCTACGAAGCTCTCCTTCTCCGGGTCCAAAACCAGCTTGGGGCCGAGGCGGTACGTTGTTTCGCTCAGGTTTATTCCGTTTTCGGCGAGGTGCTTCTCGAATCTACCTATCGTTTCGTAGGCCTCTTTGTCGTCGCCGAATGCTTTTGTGCGCGGGTTGAACGGCTGGGGCGAACCCAGTCGGTAGGATATATTCGCGATGTGGCACAGTGCGCTGGAGAGGTGTCCCTCTTCGATATCGGCCGTTAGATCCGACTCTTTCCTACTGCGCACAGCATCTATGAAGTTGCGGTAGTGGTCGCCGCCGCCGTTAAACTCTTTAACCTTCTGGCCTTTGGAATCGAACACGACTGCCGTGCTGTAGCTTGTGAAGGCGACATAGCCCTCCGAGCCGTAAATTATGTTGCCGATCTTCACGCCGAGCAGATCCGGGGTTGGCAGACCACGCACTTCGAAAATGAGGTGGGCATCACCGTAGTCCATAAAGGCGAGCTGAGTGTTCGGGGTTTGGCCGTCGTCTTCGTATCCAAACCGACCGCCGAGGGAGATAACGCTGTTGGGCAGTTTGTTCTTTTTGAGCGCCCAGCGGGCCACGTCCATCTGATGTATGCCTTGGTTTCCGATGTCGCCGTTTCCGTAATCCCAGTTCCAGTGCCAGTTGTAGTGGAAGCGGTTGGGATTGAACGGCCGTTTCGGCGCCGGACCGAGCCAAATGTCGTAGTCCACTCCTTGGGGCACTGGGCCGTCCGGCAGTTTGCCGATGCTGTCCCGCCGTTTGTAGCACAGACCCCTGGCTAAGTACACGGTGCCTATACCGCCTTCGTGAATAAACTTAATCGCCTCGCGGCTGCCAACTGCAGAGCGAATTTGCGTGCCGGTTTGGCATATGCGCTTGTACTTGCGTGCCGCTTCCACCATTCGGCGCCCTTCCAGCACGTTGTGGCTGACCGGCTTTTCGACGTAAACGTCTTTGCCGGCTTGCATTGCCCAAATGGCGGCCAGTGCGTGCCAGTGGTTCGGTGTAGCGATCGACACTGCGTCTATATCTTTGTCGTCCAAAATCCTGCGCAGGTCCTGAACCGTTTTCGGTGTTGGTCCTCCAAGCTCCTCAACCGCTTTCACTGCTTTCTCAAAGCAGTTGCTGTCTGGATCCACAATGGCAACCACCGCCGCGTCTTTCATCTTGGCGAAGGATCTCACGTGGTCTAAACCTCGCCCGTGAACGCCCAAAACCGCTATGTTGATGCGCTCGTTCGGGCCAACTTTCCGCCCTAGACTGCCCTCCGATTCCGCCCTGGACGGAGTCCACACTGCCGCAACAGCGGCAGCGATGAGGGAGTCTTCAAGAAAGCGCCGCCGGGAAACCCTGCTCATTTTCAACCTCCCCTTCCGCAGAGCGCTTGTCGATTCAGCCGACTGCGGCCTTTATTTGTTTTGGCAGACTCCTTTTCGCCCGTGCTTCAAACAAAGAAAGCTTAGCTTCTGGTAACATTTTCTGCAAGAAGTTTTGGCTTCCTCCAGCTCCGTACAAACAGCGGCGGGAAAACGGGGGAACACTGCGCTCCCGCATCGTAAACAACATGTGGAGGTGGATCTGATGGCGGTTCTTCACTTTTCCGTTGCTTTTGCGCTGATGCTTGCCAGCCTCACCTCTGACGCTGAAAAGCTTGTCGCTTCCAATAATTGTGTATCCAACCAGATCTTGGGTGAAGAAAGGAGGCAGTTTTACATGCAGAGTTTGCTTCGCTTTCTGCCGAAGAGCGAACCGTGGGAGGAATGGCTCAGGTCCACAGGTGAACAGCCGCCGGACTTCGATGCGATGCCTTCCATCCCAGATCTCCCGGATCCGCTCACAATGTACTCCGACGGCTCATTGATCAAAACGAAAAAGGCTTGGGATGCACGCCGGCAGGAGATACGCTCTTTATTTACTCAATACGTTTTGGGAACGGCTCCGCCAAGCCCAAACAACCTGAGGGCAGAAGTCGTAAGCAGTAAGGTGGAAAACGGATGCACTGTGCAGGATGTTGTGCTGACGTTCGGTCCAAACAGCGGTGCTCGTCTCGGTTTGGAGCTCATTATTCCCCCGGGAAATCTTCCGAAGCCTGTTTTCCTTACTCAGCACAACCACCGCGGGTGGGCCGTGATCGCTGTGCGGCGGGGGTACATTGCATGCATCTACAACGCCGCCGATTCCAAAGACAATACAGAGCAGTTCACGCAGGTGTATCCGAATTACAGTTGGTCGGCTCTGCGCAGGCGCGCTTGGGCCGCGAGCCGATGTGTGGATTACCTCCGAACTCTGCCGGAGGTTGATGCATCTAAGATCGTCATTACTGGGCATTCGCGCAACGGCAAACAATCGCTTATTGCGGCCGCCTACGACGACCGCATCTCCGCCGTGATCTCCAGCAGTTCCGGCGCAGGCGGTTCCATGCCCTATAGGTTCTTCAATGAGGCGCACTTCGGCGAGGGGATCGAACTGCTTACCCGCGTATTCCCGCACTGGTTCCATCCAAGACTGCGCTTCTTCGTTGGGCGCGAGGATAAGCTTCCTGTGGACAACAACCTGCTTATATCATTGGTTGCACCGCGTCCGTGCCTCCTCAGCACCGCCGTCAATGACCCTGTTGAGAGCACTTGGGGGATGCAGTTGATATACCTCTCTTGCAAAAAGGTGTATTCTTTCCTCGGTTCTGAGGACAAGCTTGCACTGAGGTGGAGGCCCGGAAGCCACGAAACACGCGCTGAAGAGATCGAGGACTACCTGGATTGGTGCGACTACGTGTTCGGAAGGGGAGGGCATGGTTTTCCGGAAAGACTGCTGCACCCGGCTGGATTTCAAAATTGGCTGAAGCTGAGCGGCGAAAAACCCGGAAACGCCCGGTTCGAAACCAGAACCGCTGTTGAACTGGCCGAGGGGGATGTGAAGCAGTGGGATAACAGACGCCTCGAACTCGTATCCAAAATCAAATGGCTGTTGGGAGAGGAACCGCCGAGAGCGAGGCACAAGCTGGATCGCTACGGCGCAGAAGCATCGCATACCGCGTCCATGCTCGGCCGGGCTTACGTTCCGGAGGACGTGGAAAAGCTCAGCGTGACTTTCGGTGAGTACTGCACCGGAGATGTGTACGCGCCGAAAGGCGCCGCGGCGAGTGGGAAGAAGCTGCCAGCCGTGTTATGGCTTCATCCGTGGTCTTTTTCCAACGGCTACACAGCCGGCTACAGGCGCGGAGAACAGCCTTACATCAACTTTGCGCGCCACGGTTATGCGGTGTTCTGCTTCGACATGATCGGCTTCGGCACACGCATTGAAGAAGGAGAGGGTTTTTACAGGAGAGCGCCCAAATGGTCCCTGCTTGGAAAGATGGTGAGGGACGCGGAGGACGCAGTTACAGCGCTCGCCGAGCTTCCTTTCGTGGACTCCAACCGCATTTACTGCGTGGGGTATTCTCTCGGCGGAATGGTGGGTATTTTCCTTTCAGCCCTTGATGAAAGGGTTGCTGGCA